>DUTZ01000294.1 GCA_012841845.1 Actinomycetales bacterium
ACGCCGAGGCCGTCGCCGACCACATCCGCACCCCGGGCGGCCTCCGCGCCGGCCTGAGCTCGCTGGGCGCGGCCACGATCGGCTCCATGGGCACGCTCCTGCCCGGCCGCCGGGCCAACGACCCGTGGGCGGGCGAGGACATGTGGGAGCTCGGCGTGGACCGCGGCTCGATGGTGGCCGCCACCGACGGCGTGCCGATCGCCGTCCGCGAGGCCGGGCCCACGGACGCGCCGATGACCGTCGTCTTTGTCCACGGCTACACCCTGTCCATGGACTCGTGGCACTTCCAGCGGCGCCACCTGGCCGACCGCTTCGGCAGCGAGATCCGCATGGTGTTCTACGACCAGCGCGGCCACGGGCTCAGCGGCAAGAGTTCGCGCGAGCACTCGACCATCGCGCAGCTCGCCGCCGACCTCAACAGCGTCATCGAGTCCACCGCGTCCACCGGCCCCATCGTGGCGATCGGCCACTCGATGGGCGGCATGACCGTCATGGGCTACGCCTCGCGCCACGAGGCCATGGTCCGCGAGCGGGTCCTCGGCGTGGGCCTGGTCTCCACCGCCAAGGCCGAACTGTCCGAGGCGGGCCTCGGCGCCGTCCTCGAGAGCCGCGCCGTGGCGTCGATGGCGGGCCTGGCCGGGCGCACCCCCGGCGTGTTCACCGGCGGCCGCAAGGCGCTCGGCGCGATCATCTCGCCGTTCATCTACGGCGGCTCGTTCGGCGACCCCGCCACGATGAGCCCCACCGTCGCGCGGTTCGTCGACAAGCTCATCGCCTCGACGGACGTGCTCACCATCGCCAACTTCTTCGACACCCTCACCCGCCACGACGAGTCGGCCGCGATGCCGGTCCTACGGGACGTCCGCACCACCGTCCTGTGTGGCGACCGCGACCTGCTCACCCCCCTCGACCGCTCGGTGGACATCGCCGAGGAGTTGCCCGACGCCGAGCTCGTCGTGGTCCCGGGCGCCGGCCACATGGTGATGCTCGAGGAGCCCGCGCACGTCTCGGAGGTCCTCGGCGACCTCATCGCGGACGCGATCGTCGAGTGGCGCCGCCGCTCCCGCCGCCGCCCGACCAAGCGCTCCAAGGCGTCGTGACGGTAGGGGTGTCGGTGTGACGGTCGAGGTCCCCGGGTCGCGGGAGCTGCCCACCGTCGACGACACCCGCGCGCTCGGTGCCGAGCTCGCGGGCCTGCTCCACGCCGGCGACGTGGTGGTGCTCGACGGCCCGCTGGGCGCCGGAAAGACCGCGCTGACCACGGGGATCGCCGCCGGCCTCGGCGTCCGCGGCCGCGTGACCTCGCCGACGTTCGTCCTCGCGCGCAGGCACGCGCCCGCCGAGCCCGGCCGCCCCGGCCTGGTCCACGTGGACGCCTACCGCCTCCTCGGCGGCGAGGACCCCGACGCCGCCCCGCCCTCGCCCACGGCCCTGGCCGACCAGCTCGAATCCCTCGACCTGGACACCGCCCTCGACGACGACGTGGTGGTCGTCGAATGGGGAACCGGCTTCGTGGAATCGCTCGTCGACGCCCCTCTCGTGGTGCGCCTGCGCCGCGGCGCCGACACCGACGTCCGCCGGGCCGACTGGCACCGGGCGGGGTGAGGTCGAGCGCCTCGAGCGGTCGAGCCCCTCGATCGGTCGAGCGCCGGCGGCGTGGGGTGCGGCTCCCCGGCGACGGTTCGGGGCGCCCGGTGGAGCAGCGGTAACCTGACGGTCGTGCTGGTCCTCGCCGTCGACACCTCCACCCCCGCCGTCACCGCGGGGGTGTGCCGCCTCGCGTCCGGCGACGTGGGCCCGGTGATCGAGGTGCTCGCCGCGCGGGTCACGATCGACGCCCGTGCGCACGCCGAACTGCTCACCCCGCACGTGCTGGACTGCCTCGCCGACGCCGGTCACGCGCCCGCGGACCTCGACGCGGTGGTGGTGGGCGTCGGTCCCGGCCCGTTCACCGGGCTGCGTGTCGGGATGGCGACGGCGGCGGCGTTCGCCGACGCGATCGGCGTGCCCGTGCACGGGGTCTGTTCGCTCGACGC
>DUTZ01000295.1 GCA_012841845.1 Actinomycetales bacterium
CCCGGCCGGGCGGCCCCACCGCGGGGTCCGCGGGACCTACGGGGCCTCGAGCCCCAGGCCCCGGGCGGCCTCGGCGAACGCCTCGACAAAGGCCCGCAGCGGCTCGCGGCGGGCGTCGCGCTCCCGGTAGGCGATCGAGACGGTCCTGGTGAGCGCGTCGGCGAGCGGGACCACGTCGACGTCCGCGCCGTAGGTCCCCAGGCCGAGGTCGGACGCCAGCGTCACGCCCAGGCCGGCCGCCACCAGCGCGAGCGCCGTGGACTGCTCGCCGGCCTCGTGCCGGATCTCCGGCTCGAACCCCGCCTCCCGGCACGCGATCCGCACCGCGCGGCCGTAGTGCGAGCGCGCCCGCGAGAGGATCCACGGGGCGTCGGCGAGGTCCGCCAGGCGCACCGACTCCGCGTCCAGCGAGCCCCGCGGCACCACCGCGTGCAGGGACTCCACGGCGATCGGCACGCGGGCCAGCTCGGGCACGCGGGCCATGGCGTACGTCGAGTAGTCCAGGACGAACGCCAGGTCGAGCGAGCCGTCGCGGACCGCGCCCGTCGTGTCCTCCGGGGCCAGCTCCCGGGTCCGCACCGCGATGCCCGGGTGGTCCCGCGCGAGCACCGCGAGCCCGGCCGGCAGCAGCGCCGTGGCCACCGACGCCCACACCCCGGCCGTGAGCGTGGTCCCCACGCCCGCCCGCGCCGACTCCATGGCGTGCGCGGCGTCCTCGACGGCCCCGAGGATCGTCTCCGCGTGCCCGGCCAGGGACAGGCCCGCCTCGGTGAGCACGATGCGCCGGCCCCGCCGCTCGAACAGGGGCGTGCCCACCTCGCGCTCGAGCAACGCCAGCTGCTGGGAGACCGCCGAGACCGTGTAGTTCAGTGCCGCGGCCACCGCCGTGACCGTGCCGCGCCGCTCCAGCTCGCGGAGCAGCTTGAGCCTGTGCAGCGACACCTCCATGGGGCGAGCGTAGGGGTGCCCGCGGCGGATCGTGCAGAAAAACTGAACGGTCGGCTCCACCAAGACTCGCTGGACCGTCCCGACGGTCCGCTCGCATGCTGGGTGGACCCCGCCGGACCCGGCGGTCGAGCCCCAAGGAGGCGAGAACGATGACCTCACTCGAGACCCCCGGCAGCAGCACCCCGATCGGCGCGGCGGCCCCCGTCGTCGCCCCCGTACCGGCACCCGCGCCGGCCGCGCCGGGCGCTGACCGTGAGCCCTACCTGCGGCTGCACTGGAAGGACGCCGAGACCGGCGCCCGCGGCTACCTCGTCGTGGACAGCCTCGTCGGCGGCCTGGCCACCGGCGGCACCCGGATGCGCGCCGGCTGCACCCTCACCGAGGTCGAGGACCTGGCCCGCGGCATGACCCGCAAGACCGCCGCGTTCGACCTGCCGGTCGGCGGCGCCAAGGGCGGTATCGACTTCGACCCCAAGGACCCCCGCGCCGTCGAGGTGCTCACCCGCTTCTGCGAGGCCATGCGCCCCTTCCTCGACCGGCACTGGGTGACCGCCGAGGACCTCGGGGTGCCGCAGCACCTCATCGACCAGGTCTTCGCCCACCTCGGGATGCGGCAGTCCTACCACGCCGCCATCGGCCGCTCGGCCGACGAGGCCGCCACCGCCGCGCGCATCGTGCGCGGGCTCAACGCCGAGGTGCCGGGCGGCCTGCTCGGCGACGTGATCGGCGGCTACGGCGTGGCGCAGGCGTGCCTGGCCGCCGCGTACGTGCGCGGCTGGGACGTCGAGCGCACGACCGTGGCCATCCAGGGAGTCGGCACGATGGGCGGCGGCGCCGCCTGGTACCTGCACGAGGCGGGCATGCGGGTCGTCGCGCTGGCCGACGCCGCCGGCACCCTCTACGACCCGGCCGGGCTCGACGTCCCCGCCCTGCTGGCCACCCGCGACCGCTTCGGCGAGATCGACCGCGACGCCGTCCCCGCCCGCGTGCAGCGGCTGCCGCGCGAGGAGATCCTCGCCGCCCACGTGGACGTGCTCGTCCCGGCCGCCGTGTCGTACGCGATCACCGCCGAGAACTGCGCCCGCGTCACCGCGCCGATCGTCGTGGAGGCCGCCAACGCCGCCACCACGATCGACGCCGAGCTCGACCTCACCGCCCGCGGCATCGCCGTGCTGCCCGACTTCGTGGCCAACGCCGGCGCCGTCGCCTGGGCCTGGTGGCTCATCCTCGGCGAGGTCGACGACCAGCCCGAGGCCTCGTTCCTCCGCCTGAGCCGGGAGATGACGGCGAAGGTGGCCGACCTGCTCACCGCGTGGACGCCCGCCGCCGGGCCGATCCGCTGGGCCGCCGACGTCTCGGGCATCGTGCGGGAGGTGCCGCCGGTCCGGGTGCCCTGACGGGCCCCCTCGGCGGGGCGGCGGGCGCTACGAGGCCGGGTCGTTGCCCCGGGCGAGCGAGGAGTGCAGCCGCGCCCGCCGAGGCGAGTCGTCGGTGCCGAGCAGGAGGTCGATGGTCAGGCCGAGGCGCGCGTTGACGTCGGCGGCCGACGAGCGGCGCGTGAGCCACGAGACGAGGTTGGACATCCACACGTCGGAGATCACGCGGGCGATCGAGAGCTGGACCTCGTCGGGCTCGCCCTGCGCCATCGCGCGGGCGATGATCCGGTCCATGTAGTAGCCCACCTCCTCGACCTCGGAGGCGACGGAGGCGTCGGCGAACATGAACGCGCGGGTCATGGCCTCGGTGAGGTTCGGCTCGCGCTGCATGGCCTTGGTGATCATCTCCACGACGACCTTCATGCGCTCCTGCGCGGTGTCCCCCGGCGGGGAGGTGCGCTCGGTGCGCTGGTCGATGCGCTGGAACTCGCGGGCCAGGGCGGAGACGAGCAGGTGGACCTTGGAGGGGAAGTAGCGGTAGAGGGTCCCGACGGCGACCTCGGCCTTCTCGGCGACGGCGCGCATCTGCACGGCCTCGTACCCGCCCTTGGTGGCCAGGGCCAGGGTCGCGTCGAGGATCCGGCGCCGGCGTTCCCGCTGCGACGACGTGGTGGGCTCGTCGGAGTGGGGGGCGGCGGTCGACGTGGGGGTGTCGCTGCCGGTGTCGGCCGTGCTCTGGGACATCGGGGAACCTTCTGGTGGGACTGCGTCGGACCGGCCCGGGAGTGGCATCCCGCACCTGCTCGTGACATTCTAGAACACGTTCTTTAGAACACGTTCTATTATGCGAGAAGGGCGGGCCCCCGCGGTCCCGCTCCGACCGACCCCCGACGCTGCGCCGAGGAGCCCCAGTGAGCATCGCCACCACCCCGGATCAGACCGAGATCCAGAACTCGATCAAGGCCTGGGCGAAGTCCGCCGAGCCCGTCGCGACCGTGCGCGCCCAGGAGAACGACCCGGACGCGTGGAAGTCCCTGTGGCCCCAGCTCGCCGAGCTGGGCCTGTTCGGCGTGGCCGTGGCCGAGGAGCACGGCGGCGCCGGCGCCGAGATCGTGGACCTGGCCTGCATGCTCGAGGAGGCCACCCGCCACATGGCGCCCGGCCCGATCCTGTCCACCGCCCTGGCCGGCGTCCTGGTCTCCAAGGCCGGCGGCGCGGTCGCCGGGGCGCTCGGCGAGACCCTCGCCGAGGGCGGCCTGCCGGTGGGCGTGTGCCTGGGCTTCGACACCGCCGCGCTCGACGGCTCGGGCGCCGTCTCGGGCGACGCCGGCATCGCCTACGGCGGCACCAGCGAGGGCGGCCTGCTGCTCTCGGTGGAGAAGGACGGCCGCGCCGTGTGGGCCCTGCTCGAGGGCGGCACGGAGGGCGTCACGATCACGCCGTCCACCCCCTACGACCTCTCGGCCTCGATCGCCCGCGTCACGCTGGACGGCGTCGAGATCCCCGCGGACCGGATCCTCGAGGGCGTCACCACGGACGACGTCCACCAGCTCTTCGCCACCCTCGCCGCCGCCGAGGCCGCCGGCGTCACCGACTACACGCTGGCCACCGCCGTGGAGTACGCCAAGATCCGCGAGCAGTTCGGCCGCACCATCGGCTCGTTCCAGTCCATCAAGCACCTCGCCGCCGACATGCTCTGCCGCACCGAGCAGGTCCGCGCGCTCGCCTGGGACGCCGCCGTGGCCGCCGAGGACCTCGGCGAGGATGGCTCCGAGCTGCCCGTGGCCGCCGCCGTCGCCGGCGCCCTGGCCTTTGACAACGCCGTGAGCAACTCGCAGGACTGCATCCAGATCCTCGGCGGCATCGGCTACACCTTCGAGCACGAGGCACACTTCTACATGCGTCGCGCCGGCGCCCTGCGCCAGGCGGTCGGCGGCGCCGCCCGCTGGCGCCGCGCGCTGGCCGACCTCACCCTGGCCGGCAAGCGCCGCCACCTCGACATCGACCTCTCCGAGATCGAGGGAATCGACGCCAAGCGCGAGGAGATCAAGGCGCTCGTCGCCAAGGTCGCGGCCGAGGAGGGCGACGCCCGCAAGAAGGCGCTCGCCGACACCGGCCTGTTCATGCCGCACCTCGCCGAGCCGTGGGGCCTGGGCGCCTCGCCGGCCGAGCAGCTCATGATCGACGAGGAGCTCGAGGCGGCCGGCGTCGAGCGCCACAACATCAACATCGGCGGCTGGGCCGTCCCGACCGTCCTCGAGGCCGCCCCCGAGCACGCCGAGAAGTTCGTCCGCGGCACCATGGCCGACGAGATCAAGTGGTGCCAGCTGTTCTCCGAGCCCGGCGCCGGCTCCGACCTCGCGGCCCTGCGCACCTTCGCCGAGAAGGTCGACGGCGGCTGGAAGGTCAACGGCCAGAAGGTGTGGACCTCGCTCGCCCGCGAGGCCGACTGGGCGATGCTCCTGGCGCGCACCGACAAGGACGCCCCCAAGCACAAGGGCATCTCGTACTTCCTCGTGGACATGAGGTCCGAGGGCATCCGCACCTCCCCGCTGCGCGAGATCACCGGCGAGGCCCTGTTCAACGAGGTCTACCTCGAGGACCTGTTCATCCCGGACGAGTTCCAGGTGGGTGCGGTCAACGACGGCTGGAAGATCGCCCGCACCACCCTGGCCAACGAGCGCGTGGCCATGGGCGGTGGCTCCTCGCTCGGCGACGCCGCCGAGGAGATCCTCGGCCTCATCCGCGCCGCGGGCAGGGAGTCCGACGCCCTCGTCCTGGACGAGCTCGGCAAGCACGTCGCCGACGCGGTCGTGGGCAGCCTGCTGGACCTGCGCACCGCGCTGCGCACCCTCGCCGGCTCCGGCCCGGGCGCCGAGTCCAGCGTCCGCAAGATCGTGGGCGTGCGGCACCGGCAGGACATCGCCGAGTTCGGCCTCGAGCTCACCGGCACCGGCGGCGTCGAGTTCACCGAGCAGGGCCGCAAGTTCCTCATGGTGCGCTGCCTCTCGATCGCCGGCGGCACCGAGCAGGTGCTGCTCAACGTGGTGGGCGAGCGCATCCTGGGCCTGCCCCGCGACTAGCGGTCCCGCCGCCGGACCCAGGCCCGAACACTCCCGAATTCCAAGGACTGATCGCAGTGGACTTCACCCGCAACGAGACCCAGGAGGCCGTCGCCGAGGCGGTCGCCGGGGCCCTCACCACCGCCGCCCCGGCCGAGGACCTGCTCACCGCGCTGCCCAGCCGCAGCGTCGAGGACGCGGGCTACGACGAGACGCTGTGGCGCTCCTTCGCCGAGTCGGGCCTGCTCTCCCTGGGCCTGCCCGCCGCGCTCGGCGGCGACGACCTCACGGCCGCCGACATCGCGGTGGTCCTCGAGGAGGTCGGCCGGGCCGGCGTCGTGATCCCCGCGCTCGAGACCCTCGGCTTCGGCGTCCTGCCGATCGTCGCCCTGGGCACCGACGCCCAGCAGAAGGCCCTGCTCGAGGGCATCGAGGACGGCCGCATCCTCACCGCGGCGGTCGCGGAGCCGGGCAGCCCGCTGCCGCTCGAGCCGACGGTCCGCCTGGACGGGTCGGGGTCGGGCGGGGGGACCCTCACGGGCACCGTGACGGGCGTCCGCTACGCCGCGCAGGCGCGGTCGGTGCTCGTGCCGGCGACCACCTCGGACGGGACCGGAGTCCTCGTCGTCGTCGCCCCCGACGCCCCCGGCGTCACCCTCACCCCCACCCTCGGCTCGCTCGGCGTCCCCGAGTACGCGATGCGGCTCGAGGGCACCGAGGTGTCCGACGACGAGGTGCTCCGCGGCTCGGGCGCGGACGTCCTCGGCGACTTCCAGCGCCTCGTGGTGGCCGCGTGCCTGGCCCACGGCGACGGCCTGGTCTCCGGGTCGCTCGAGATGACCGCCGGGTACCTCAAGGAGCGCGTGCAGTTCGGCAAGCCGCTCGGGTCGTTCCAGGCGGTGCAGCAGGAGCTGGCCGACGTCTACATCGTCTCGCGCACCCTGCACGTCATCGCGCAGTCGGTGGCGTGGCGGATCGCCGAGGGCCTCACCGGCCCGGCCGACCGCTACGAGTCCGACGCCGCCGTGGGCGCCTACTGGCTCGCCGCCGAGGGGCCCCGCGCCGTGCAGGTCCTCCACCACCTCCACGGCGGCGTGGGCGTGGACATCACCTACCCGATGTTCAAGTACTCCTCCGCCGTCAAGGACCTCGCCCGCTTCGTGGGCGGCGCCGAGTTCCAGCTCGACCGCGTGGGCGCCGCCGTGGCCGCGGACCCGGCCGAGGACGTGACGGTGTCGGGCGACGACGCCTCGGCCGACGCCGGCGACGGGACCTTCATCGACCTCACCCCCTCCCAGCGCGCCCTGCAGGCCGAGCTGCGCGAGTACTTCTCCACGCTCATCTCGGACGAGGAGGCGGCCGACATCGGCACCACCCGCCACGGGAAGACGTACGAGGAGATCATCAAGCGCATGGGCCGCGACGGCTGGCTCGGCGTGGGCTGGCCCACCGAGTACGGCGGCAAGGGCTTCGGCCACATCGAGCAGCAGATCTTCACCAACGAGGCCACGCGCGCCGACGTACCGCTGCCCTCGGTGACCCTGCAGACCGTCGGCCCCACGCTGCAGAAGTACGGCACGGACAAGCAGAAGGAGATGTTCCTCCCGGGGATCCTCGAGGGGACCGTCCACTTCGCGATCGGCTACTCCGAGCCCGACGCCGGCACCGACCTCGCCTCCCTGCGCACCACGGCCAAGAAGGACGAGGCCACCGGCGACTGGATCATCAACGGCCAGAAGATGTGGACCACCGGCGGGCATCACGCCGACTACATCTGGCTCGCCGCCCGCACCGGCACCCCGGACTCGCGGCACCGCGGCCTGACGATCTTCATCGTGGACACCTCCGACCCCGGGTTCTCGTTCACGCCGATCATCACGTGCGACGGCGCCCACCACGTCAACGCCACCTACTACTCCGACGTGCGCGTGCCGGCCGACATGGTGGTGGGCGAGGTCGACGGCGGCTGGAAGATGCTCACCACCCAACTCAACCACGAGCGCGTCATGCTCGCCCCCTCCGGGCGGCCGGGCGGGTACTACGACGAGCTCGCCGCGTGGGCCCAGGGGACCGGTCCCGACGGCGTCCGCCACCTCGACCGCCCCGAGGTGCGCCGCGGCCTGGCGGAGATCTTCGCGATCGTCCGGCTCAACGAGCTGCTCAACTGGCAGGTCTCCGCGATGGGCGAGAACCCGTCGATGGGCGACTCGGCCGCGTCCAAGGTGTTCTCCACCGAGAAGATCCAGCACGTCGGCCGGATCGCCGAGGAGCTGCTCGGCCGCTTCGGCGACCCCACCGACGCGGCCACGGCCAAGCTGCAGCGCTGGTTCGACATGATGAACAAGCGCAACGTCGTGATCACCTTCGGCGGCGGCGTCAACGAGGTCATGCGCGAGCTCACCTGCATGGGTGGGCTCGGCATGCCGCGGACCGCCCGCTGACACGCCGGGCCGGAACGAAGAGAGGCACCCATGAGTGACGACCAGGCAGGCGCCGACCAGGCGCAGCGGATCCTCGCCGCGGCCGAGCAGGTCCGGTCCGAGGGCGGTAGCGCGCGCCGCGCGGGCCGCGACCCGATCAACACGCCGATGATCCGCAACTGGACCGAGGCGATCGGCGACGCCAACCCCATCTACGAGTCCGAGGAGGCCGCGCGCGCCGCCGGGCACGACGGGATCGTGGCCCCGCCGGCGATGGCGCAGGTGTGGACCATGCGCGGCCTGGGTAAGACCCGCGAGGCCGACGACC
>DUTZ01000296.1 GCA_012841845.1 Actinomycetales bacterium
ACCCGCGAGCAGCATGACGATCGCCACCGCGGCGGTGAAGGCGCCGAGGAGCATGACGACCCAGCGCGAGGGCTCCTCGGCACCGCGCTGCGCCATGCCGCCCATCACCACGGACGCCGAGTCGGCGGAGGTGACGAAGAAGATAGAGATGAGCGCCATCGCGATCACGATGAGCACCGGCGCGATCGGCAGCTCGCGCAGCAGGTTGAACAGCTGCGGCTCGAGCGAGCCGTCGCCGTAGACGCTGCGCCCGTCGTCCTCGAGGAACAGCGCGAAGCCACCGAAGATCGAGAACCACACGATCGACAGGGTCGAGGGAACCAGGACCACGCCCACGATGAACTCGCGGACCGTGCGCCCGCGGCTGATGCGCGCGAGGAACATGCCCACGAAGGGCGACCACGAGATCCACCACGCCCAGTAGAAGACCGTCCAGCTGGAGAGCCACTCGGCGGCCTCGCCGTTCTCACTGACCGCGGTACGGGAGGCCATGGCGAAGAAGTCGGAGAAGTAGGTGCCGACGGCCGTGGGGATGAGGTCGAGGATGAACAGCAGGGCGCCGGAGAACAGGGCCACGAAGACCGCGAGCGTGATCGCCAGCACGAGGTTGATGTTGGAGAGCAGTTGGATGCCCTTGCTCACGCCGGACGCGGCGGAGAGCAGGAACACGGCGCCGAGCACCAGGATCACGCCCACGACGAGCGCCACGCCGCCGCCGTCGATCACCCCGGTCTCGTCGAGGCCGGTGCGGATCTGCAGGGCGCCGAGGCCGAGGGAGGCGGCGGTGCCGAAGATCGTGGCGAGGATGGTGGCGATGTCGAGCACCTTGCCCATCCAGCCGTTGGCGCGCCGCTCGCCGATGAGCGGGATGAACGCCTGCGAGATGAGGTGGCCGCGCTTGTGCCGGTACGCGGCCAGGCCGAGCGCCAGGCCCACGATGGCGTAGATCGACCACGGGTGCAGGGTCCAGTGGAACGCGGTGGTGGCCATGGCGGCGTCGTACTGCTGCTCGGCGCCGGGGGGCGGGTCCTGGAAGTGCGTGAGCGGCTCGGAGACGCCGTAGAACATCAGGCCGATGCCCATGCCGGCGGCGAACATCATGGCGATCCACGAGCGGGTGGAGTACTCGGGCTTCTCGTCGTCGCCGCCCAGGCGGACGCCGCCGAAGCGGGAGATGGCCAGGTACAGCGAGTACGCGACGACCGTGGTGGCGACGAGGATGAACAGCCAGCCCAGCGTGTCGACGGCGAAGCTGAACGCCGTGCTCGCGGCGCTCTCGAACGAGGCGGTGGCGACGACGCCCCACACGACGACCGCGATCGCGATGACCGCGGTCGGGATGAGGACGGCCTTGTCGACGGTCGGCTTGGCCGCCTTCGCGGGAACGGCCCGATCGTCAACCGGTTGTGACGTCTGATTCTCTTGTGGCTCTGCCATTCTTGGAACCTTCTCAGCAAGCGACCCCGGTTGCAAGCGCGGCGCCCCTTTCCCACGGTGGTCGGGCGGTCGCGGGCGGCCGCGGGCGCGCGGATGACACGATGCACGGGTGCTCCCCGACACCCCGACCGCCGCGGTCCTGCTGCGCGCCCTCCACGCGCGGGCGCGGGCCCTGGACGTGCCGCCCCCGGCGGCGTTCCTCGGCGACTGGCGGGGATCGGCGGCGGTGATCGTGCCGTCGGTGGCCCTCCGGCCCGCCCCGCCGACGCGGGTCTTCTCCGGCGGCGCGGGCCTCGTCGTCGTCGGCTTCCGGTCCTTTCCCGACGCCGTGGCCGGCGT
>DUTZ01000297.1 GCA_012841845.1 Actinomycetales bacterium
CGTGGACGGGCCCGGCGGCGTCCCGCTCCCCCACGCCGGGGACGCCCCCACCGGGATCGACCGGGCGCTAGACGCGGCGGCCGCCGCCGAGGGGACCCGCGGCCTCGTCGTCGTCCACCGCGGTGAGATCGTCGGCGAGCACTACGCCGCCGGCTTCGGCCCCGACACCCGGCAGCTCGGGTGGTCCATGGCCAAGAGCGTCACCGCCGCCCTCGTGGGGCGCGCCCGGCTCGAGCATCCCGACGCCGGGCTGGACCCGGAGGCCACCGGGCTGCGGCCCGAGTGGACCGACGAGCGCGCCGACATCTCGCTCGACGACCTGCTCCGCATGACCTCCGGGCTGGAATGGGACGAGGAGTACGACCTCGGGACCCCCATCACCCGGATGCTCTTCTCCGAGCCCGACATGGCCTCCTTCGCCGCCTCCCAGCCCCTCGCCCACGAGCCCGGCACGCACCGGCAGTACTCCTCCGGCACCACCAACATCGTGTGCGACCTCGTCCGCGAACGCACCGGGCTCGGCACCGACCTCGCCGACCAGCTGCTCTTCGCACCACTCGGCATGCGCAGCGCCGTGCTCGAGGCCGACGCGAGCGGCGGCCCCGTGTGCAGCTCCTACCTGTGGGCCACCCCGCGCGACTTCGCGCGCTTCGGCCAGTTCGTCTTGGACGACGGCGTGATCGACGGCCGGCGCCTGCTCCCGGAGGGCTGGATGGACTACTCCACCGACGTCGTCCCGGCCGGTGGGGAGCCCGAGCCGTACGGCGCGCAGTGGTGGATCAACGAGGCCGGCGACGGCACCCCGCCGCGGTTCCCGGAGATGCCCGCGGACGCCTACTGGGCGTCGGGGCACGACGGCCAGTACGTCGTGGTGGTGCCCTCCGCCGACCTCGTGGTGGTCCGGATGGGCTTCTCCCCCGGCGGCACGCTCGACTCGCTCGGGGTCGACGCGCTGGTCCGGGACGTCGCCGCCGCGGTGGACTGACGGAGCGCGGCCGGCCTCAGCCCCAGGCCGCCTGGATGCCGGCGCTCGCGCGGTCGATCCGCTCCAGCCGGCTCTCCGTGTACAGCGCCACCTGGTCCACGATCACCCGCATCCGCGCGGCGTCGTCGGGCGCGGCGTCCCACAGCGGCCGCAGCCCCGCGTCGAGACCGGCGGGCGCGGAGTGCGCGAGGTACTCGGCCACCCGGTGGATCCGGTCGCGCTGGCGCTCCTGCCGCACCCGGTGGCCGGGGTCGCTCATGACGTACCGGACGGCCATCGTCTTGAGCATGACCACCTCCGCCTCGACCTCGGCCGGCACCTCGAGGTCCGCGCTGTAGCGCCCGTGCGGGACCGCCCCGTGGCGCTCGCGCGTGGCGTGGATGGCGGGCATGACGAAGCGGCCGACGAGCTCGCTGGTGAGCGTCTTGAGCGCCACCAGGCCGGCGAAGGTCTCCTCGAACGGCTGCACGGCGCGCACCACCTCGAGCGCGGCGAGACGCTCGGCGGCGGCCCGAAGGTCGGCCGCGTCCGGGCCGCGGAACTCCTGCGCGCCCAGGTCGGCCAGCGCCGCGGCCTCGTCCGGGTCCGCGAGGGAACGCAGGTCCAGGCGGCCGGCGACGATCGCGTCCTCGACGTCGTGCACCGAGTAGGCCACGTCGTCGGAGAAGTCCATGATCTGCGCCTCGAGGCAACGGCGGTCGCCCGGTGCGCCCTCGCGGATCCACGCCAGGGTGTCCGCGTCCTCGGCGTACGCCCCGAACTTGGTCGTGCCCTCCCGCGGCAGCCACGGGTACTTGGTGGCCGCGTCCAGCGCGGCCCGCGTGAGGTTGAGGCCCACCCCGCGGCCCCCGGCGTCCACCACCTTGGGCTCGAGGCGCGAGAGGATCCGCACGGTCTGGGCGTTGCCCTCGTAGCCGCCGCAGCCGCGGGCCACCTCGTCGAGCGCACGCTCGCCGTTGTGGCCGTACGGCGGGTGGCCGATGTCGTGACTCAGCCCCGCCAGGTCGGCGAGGTCCTGGTCGCACCCCAGCCCGGCGGCGATGCTGCGGGAGATCTGCGCCACCTCGAGCGAGTGGGTGAGCCGGGTCCGCGGGGTGTCCCCGTCGCCCGGGCCCACCACCTGCGTCTTGTCCGCGAGCCGACGCAGCGCCGCCGAGTGCAGCACGCGGGCGCGGTCCCGCTCGAAGGGGCTGCGCTCGCTCGCCGTGGTGGCCCTGTCCGCGCGCCCGGTGCCCTCCGCCACCCGGCGCTCGCCGTCCGCCGCGTCGTAGGCGTAGCCCGTCATGCGTGCCTCCTCGACCCGCTCATCCCGGGAAGTCGACATCCGTGCCGGCCAGCCGGTGGTACTGGTACCAGAGCACCGCGCCGGTCTCCCGGATGATGCTCATGATCTGGTTCTCGCGCGTCCACACCGCGGGCCCGTGCCGGGTCGGCGAGGTCCATGCGTCCAGGCCGGCGTCGCGCGCCATCATCCGCGCGCGGTACGAGTGCGTGGGGTCGCTCACCAGCACCACCGACGACCCACCCTGGTCCTTGACCGTCTGGGCCACGGCCTCGAGGCTGCCGACGGTGTTGGTGCCGGTCTCCACCGCGAGGATCGCCAGCGGGGACACGCCCAGCTCGGTGAGGTAGGCCCGGCCGGAGCCCGCCTCCGTGTAGGTGTCCCCCGGCTGGTTGCCGCCCACGGTGATGACCTGCGGCGCGACCCCCTGCTCGTAGAGGGTCGCGGCGTGCTCGAGCCGCGCCTTGAACACCGGCGTCGGGACACCGTGGTACTGCGCCGCGCCGAGCACCACGATCGCGTCGGCCGTCGTCCGGTCGTCCACGCGCGCCACGTGCCAGACGCGGAACGCGATGAACCCGGGCACGACGAGGCACGCCAGGAGCGCGATCACCAGGAGCCAGCCCAGGCCCCTGGTCGCCGCGCGGAACGGGGACCGGGATCTGCTCACCCGACCAGTGTGCCAGCGTCCGGTCAGCAGCCCAGGAGACGCTGCGCGAGGTAGCCCTCGACCTGGTCGATCGCCACCCGCTCCTGCGACATGGTGTCCCGCTCGCGGATGGTGACGGCCTGGTCCTCGAGGGTGTCGAAGTCCACGGTGATGCAGAACGGGGTGCCGATCTCGTCGTGGCGGCGGTAGCGGCGGCCGATCGCCTGCGCGTCGTCGAAGTCCACGTTCCAGCTCTTCCGCAGCTGCGCGGCGAGGTCGCGCGCCTTGGGCGAGAGGTCGGCGTTGCGGCTCAGCGGCAGCACGGCGGCCTTGAACGGGGCCAGCCGGCGGTCCAGCTTGAGCACCGTGCGCGTGTCGACGCCGCCCTTGGCGTTGGGCGCCTCGTCCTCGGTGTAGGCGTCGATGAGGAACGCCATGAGCGAACGGGTGAGCCCGAAGCTCGGCTCGATGACGTGCGGGATGTAGCGCTCGCCGGAGGCCTGGTCGAAGTACTGCAGGTCCTCGCCGGAGTGCTCCTGGTGCTGCGAGAGGTCGTAGTCCGTGCGGTTGGCCACGCCCATGAGCTCGCCCCACTCGCCGCCGGCGAAGCCGAACTTGTACTCGAAGTCGATGGTGCCCGCCGAGTAGTGGGCGCGCTCGTCGTCCGGCACGTCGAAGCGGCGCATGTTGGCCGGGTCGATGCCCAGGTCCACGAACCAGTCCCAGCAGTCCTCGACCCAGCGCTCGAACCAGGAGTTCGCGTCCTGCGGGGCGGTGAAGAACTCGATCTCCATCTGCTCGAACTCGCGGGTGCGGAAGATGAAGTTGCCCGGGGTGATCTCGTTGCGGAACGCCTTGCCGATCTGCGCGATGCCGAACGGCGGCTTGCGCCGGGCGGTGGTCATGACGTTCTTGTAGTTGATGAAGATGCCCTGGGCGGTCTCCGGGCGCAGGTAGTGCAGGCCCACCTCGTTGTCGACCGGGCCGAGGAAGGTCTTCATGAGACCGGAGAACAGCTGCGGCTCGGTCCACTTGCCCTTGGTGCCGCAGTTGGGGCAGGCGATCTCCGCCATCGGGGCGTCGGCCGGGTTGTCGAGCTTCTTCTTGGCCGCGTACGCCTCCTGCAGGTGGTCCTGGCGCAGGCGGTTGTGGCAGTTGAGGCACTCGACGAGCGGGTCGGTGAAGGTGTCGACGTGGCCGGACGCCTGCCACACCTGGCGCGGCAGGATGATCGAGGAGTCCAGGCCCACGACGTCCTCGCGGGCGGTGACGAAGGTCCGCCACCACTGGCGCTTGATGTTGTCCTTGAGCTCCACGCCCAGCGGCCCGTAGTCCCACGCCGACCGGGTACCGCCGTAGATCTCGCCACACTGGTACACCAGGCCCCGGCGCTTACAGAGGTTGACGACGGTGTCGATGACGGACGTTGAGGAAGCCACGTCGGGGGTTCTCCCTTGGTGAGTCGGGGTGATTCGGCCGCCGGTTCACGGCGTCGGCGCGCCGACCGTGCGGCGCGCCACTTCCCCCAGGGTATCCGGTCGCCTCCGGTGGTCTGGGATACTGGGGTCCCCACCCCACCGCCGCGCCCGCGGCAGCCGCGCCCGGAAGGTGCCCTGAGATGCGACCCGGACCCGACCCGACGATCGACCCCGCGTCGGCGGACGACGTCCACGACTGCGCACACGAGGCCGAGCCCGTCCCGCTGCCGCCCGTGCCCGTCGTCGAGGCCGCCGGCGAGCTGCTCCGCGCGCTGTCCGCGCCGCTGCGCATCGGGATCGTCCTGCAGTTGCGGGAGGGCCCGCGCTGCGTCCACGAGCTCGTCGACGCCCTGGGCGTGGCCCAGCCGCTCGTGAGCCAGCACCTGCGGGTGCTCAAGACGTCCAAGGTGGTGGCCGCGCACCGGCAGGGCCGGGAGATCCGCTACGAGCTCATCGACGACCACCTGCTGAGCATCGTGGAGGCCGCGGTGGTCCACGCCGCCGAGGACCGGCCGTGACCACACCCGGCAAGCCCATCGGGGTCCGGTCGACCCGGCAGCGCAGCGCCATCTCGGCCCTGCTCGACGAGTCGAAGGGCTTCCGCTCGGCCCAGGACCTCCACGCCGAGCTGCGCGACCGCGGCGACACGATCGGCCTCACCACCGTCTACCGGACGCTGCAGTCGATGGCGGACGCCGGCGCGGTGGACGTGCTGCGCACCGACTCGGGCGAGGCGATCTTCCGCAAGTGCTCAGACTCGCACCACCACCACCTGGTGTGCCGGCGCTGCGGGTTCACCATCGAGGTCGAGGGCCCGGAGGTCGAGTCGTGGGCCCACGCGACCGGCTCCGCCCACGGCTTCGCCGACGTGGAGCACACCGTCGAGCTGTTCGGCCTGTGCGCCGAGTGCGCGGCCGCCTGACCGACGCGCTCAGGCGGGCTTGACGCCGCCGAAGCGCCGGTCGCGCTCCGCGTACTCCAGGCACGCCGCCCACAGGTCGCGGCGGTCGAAGTCCGGGAACAGGGTGTCCTGGAAGACGAACTCGGCGTACGCGCTCTGCCACAGCAGGAAGTTGGAGGTGCGCAGCTCGCCGGAGGGGCGCAGGAACAGGTCCACGTCCGGCATGTCCGGCTCGTCGAGGTAGCGGGCGAAGGTGTCCTCGGTGAGGTGGTCCGGCGACACCTCGCCGGCGGCCACGCGGCGGGCGAAGTCGCGGGCGGCGTCGACGATCTCGGCGCGGCCTCCGTAGTTGACGCACATGGCCAGGGTCATCACCGTGTTGTCGCGGGTGAGCTCCTCGGCCTCCTCCAGCTCGTCGATCACCGACTTCCACAGCCGCGGCCGGCGGCCCGCCCACCGGACCCGCACACCGAGCTCGTGCATCTCGTCGCGGCGACGCCGCAGCACGTCGCGGTTGAAGCCCATGAGGAAGCGCACCTCCTCGGGGCTGCGCTTCCAGTTCTCCGTGGAGAACGCGTACGCCGAGAGGTACGGCACGCCCAGCTCGATGCAGCCCTGGACCACGTCCATGAGCACGGCCTCGCCGCGCTTGTGCCCCTCGGTCCGCGGCAGCCCGCGCTCCTGGGCCCAGCGGCCGTTGCCGTCCATCACCAGCGCGACGTGCCGCGGCACGAACTCGGCGGGGATCGCCGGGGGCCGCGCACCGGACGGGTGCGGGGTGGGGGTCCGCGCGGTCTCCGGGGTCACGCCCTGCCGGGCGGTGGGGCGCTTACGAAATCTGGGCAGTCCGGGCACCCGGGGTCTCCGTTCTGTGGGCGGCGTGGTCGCCCCGGTCCACGTGGGGCAGGCTGCGCAGGTCGCGCTCGAGGTGCCACTGCAGGTGCGCGGCGGCGATGCCGGAGGCCTGGCGGGCCACGGCGGGCGAGGAGACGGCGACGGCGTCCCACTCCCCGGCGAGCAGCGCGGACAGGTGTTCGGCGACGCCCGGCGAGAGCGTGGCGCAGCCCTGCGGGCGGCAGTGCACGCACACGGTGCCGCCGGAGGGCACGTGGAACGCCCGGTGCGGGCCCACCACGCCGCAGCGCACGCAGCATTCCAGCACCGGCTCCCAGCCGGAGGCGGCCATGGCCCGCAGGAGGA
>DUTZ01000298.1 GCA_012841845.1 Actinomycetales bacterium
CCCGCAGTCCGATCGCACGCCCACCACCGGCGTGCAGTTCCCCGCCGGCCCCGACGGGAACCGGTCCACCGGGAGCCTGGCCAAGGACGTCGTCGCCGAGGCGCTCGCCACCGTCGACCCGGCCGCCGCCGAGCGCGTCCGCCGCACCAAGGACTGGCGCAAGGGCTACATCGCCCCCTTCACCGAGATGGTCGCCGTGGGCGTCGCCGACGCGGCCGCGTGGGACGGCGTCGCCCGCACCGCGCTCGAGACCCTCCAGTCCCGCATGGTCGGCATCCACACGGCCGACGGGCAGACGGTCGAGACCCCGATGTCCGACTACCTCGCCGTCGCCGCCCCCACCGACACCCTCGGCACCGAGAACATCGAGGGCACCGCCCCGCCCGTCGAGGAGCTGACCCTCCCCTACCGCGGCGCGGAGCTCCGCGGCGAGGACCTGCGCCGCCAGCTCGACCGCTGGGTGGACGCCGGTGTGATCGAGCCGAGCTGCGCCGCCGCCCTCAAGAAGGTCCAGGAGAACCCGCAGTGGCTGCCCATGCCCGGCCGCACCATGCTCGTCCTGGGCCTCGGCTCCGAGATGGGCCCCGCCGGCCCGCTGCTGCGCTGGGGCGCCGACGTCATGGGCGTGGACCTGCCCAGCAGCCCCGTGTGGGACCGCATGCGCGGCGAGGCGTCGCGGTTCGCCGGCCGCCTCCACGTCCCCACCGGTGCCGACGGCCGCCCGGGCGCCGACCTGCTCACCCAGCTCCCCGAACTCGCCGCGTGGGTCCGCACGGCGGCGCCCGCCCCCGTCACCCTCGGCACGTACCTCTACGCCGACGGAGGGACCCACGTCCGGCTCTCCTCGGCGTCCGACGCCCTCGCCGTCGACCTCCTCCGTGACGGCACCGCCGACGCCCTGGCGTACCTCGCCACCCCCATGGACACCTTCGTCGTGCCCGAGGACGTCCGGCAGTCGTCCGACGCCGCCCTCGCCGCCCGCAAGAACACCGACGTCAAAAAGCTCGTCGGCACCCTCACCCGGAACACGATCTTCCACCGCAACTACGCGCCCGGCACAGGGCCGGCGGTCCACGACGCCCTCGTCCCGCAGCAGGGCCCCAACTACACCCTGGCCAAGCGCGTCCAGCGCTGGCGCGCGACCACCGCGTTCGCCGACGGGCACACCGTCTCCATCAACGTGGCCCCCGCCACCGACACCCACTCGGTGACCAAGAACAAGATCCTCGCCAACACCTACAAGGGCGCCCCCGCCTTCGGCATCGAGATCTTCGACCCCGCCACCTCCTCCACCATGCTCGCCGCGCTGCTCGTCCACGACCTCAACGTGGGCCGCCCCGACGTCGCGGTGCAGTGGGAGCACGAGTCCTCCGGCGCGGCCTCCGGGGGCCTGTGGCGCCAGCCCTACCTGCCGCGCACCGCCCTGCCCGTGGCCGCGCTGCTCGGTACCTTCAAAAAGTAGGAACACCGCCCGCGCACCGACCCCAACAGTGAGGACGCCGACATGCCGAACCCCTTTGCCAAGGGCTGGAACTACCTCAAGGCCTCGCTCGACAAGTCGGTGGACGACAACGCCGACCCCAAGGTGCTCGTCCACCAGGCCATGAACGGCGCGCGCGAACAGCACAAGGCCGTCACCGACCAGGCCGCCGCAGTGATCGGCAACGCGCGCCAACTCGAGATCGCCATGGGCACCAAGTCCCGGCAGCTCGAGGAGACCCAGGGCCAGATCCGGCAGACCCTCCAGGTGGCCGACGCCGCCCGCGCCGAGGGCGACACCGAGAAGGCCGCCCGCTTCGACGCCCAGGCCGAGCAGCTCGCGGAGCGGCTGGTGGCCCTCGAGCAGGACCTCGAGAACACCCGCGGGCTCCACGGCCAGGCGGTCCAGGCCGCCGACCAGGCCAAGCAGGCCGTGGCCCAGTCCGAGCAGCGGCTGCGCGAGATCCTCGCCCAGGAGGACCAGCTCCTCCTGCAGGCCAACCAGGCCGAGATGCAGCACCAGACCGTCGAGTCCCTGCACCCCACCGGCGGCGGCAACTCGCCCACCTTCGACGAGATCCGCGCCAAGATCGAGGGCCGCTATACCACCGCTCTCGGCCGGCAGGAACTCGCCGAGGCCACCGGCGGCACGTCGTCCACCGCGCAGCTCGACGCCGCCGCCCTCACCCGCGAGTCCGAGGGCAGGGCCAAGCTCGACCAGATCCGGGCCTCCATGGGCCTGGCCGCGGGCGACTCGGCCGGGGCGGCCGGCGCCGACCGGCAGCTCACCGAGGGTGCCGGCGAGGGCGCGGATGCCGGTGCGGCTGATGCC
>DUTZ01000299.1 GCA_012841845.1 Actinomycetales bacterium
GCGGGGTGAGCACGACGGGCGCGGCCTCGGGGGCGGGCAGTGCGGCGCGGGCCTGCTCGACGAGCTCGCCGAGCAGATAGGACAGCTCGCGCAGCCCCTTGTGGGAGACGGCGGAGACGTCGAGGATCGGCACCTCGCGCTCCCCGAGCCGCTCGCGGACGAGGTCGGCCATGTCGGCGCCGTCGGGCAGATCGGTCTTGTTCAGCACGATGACGCCGGGCCGCTCCATGAGGGGCACCCGGGCCCCGGCCTCCTCGTCGAGGCTCGCCGCATAGGTCGCGAGCTCCGCCTCGATCGTCTCGAGGTCGCTGACGGGGTCGCGGTCGGACTCGAGCGCGGCGGCGTCCAGCACGTGCACCAGCACGTGGCAGCGCTCGATGTGGCGCAGGAAGTCCAGCCCGAGGCCCTTGCCCTGGCTGGCGCCGGGGATCAGCCCCGGCACGTCGGCGATCGTGTACCGGTGCTCTCCCGCCTCGACCACGCCGAGGTTCGGCACCAGGGTCGTGAACGGGTAGTCGGCGATCTTCGGGCGGGCGGCGCTCATCGCCGCGATGAGCGAGGACTTGCCGGCGCTGGGGTAGCCCACCAGCGCCACGTCGGCGACGGTCTTCAGCTCGAGCACGAGGGTGCGCTCCTGGCCCGGCTCGCCGAGCAGTGCGAAGCCGGGGGCCTTGCGCTGCTTCGAGGCGAGGGCCGCGTTGCCGAGGCCGCCGTTGCCGCCGCGCGCGGCGACGTAGCGGGTGCCGATGCCCACGAGGTCGGCGATCACGGTGCCGTCCTCCTCGGTGACCACTGTGCCGTCGGGCACGGGCAGCACGAGGTCCTCGCCGTTCGCGCCGTGGCGCAGGTCGCCCTTGCCGAAGCCGCCGCCGGTCGCGCGCTGGTGCGGCTTGTGGTGGTACTCCAGCAGCGTCGTGGTCGAGGCGTCGACCTCGAGGATCACGTCGCCGCCGCGGCCGCCGTCGGCGCCGTCGGGGCCCGCGAGGGGCTTGAACTTCTCGCGCCGGATGGAGGCGGCGCCGTGCCCGCCGGATCCTCCGACGACCTGCAGTCGGACGCGGTCGACGAATGTGGCCATGGGTGCTCTCCGAGGGTCGAGGGTGCCGTGGGGGTGGATAAGCGACGAGGGGCGGAGCGATCGGCTCCGCCCCTCGAAGGACGCTGGGTGCCCCGGGTCCGGGGCGGCGTGTCAGACGGTCTCGACGACGCTGACCACGCGGCGGTCGCGCTTGCGGCCGAACTCGACGGTGCCCGCGGTGAGCGCGAACAGGGTGTCGTCGTTGCCGCGGCCCACGCCGTCGCCGGGGTGGATCTTGGTGCCGCGCTGGCGGACGAGGATCTCGCCGGCGCCGACGACCTGGCCGCCGAAGCGCTTCACGCCGAGGCGCTGGGCGTTGGAGTCACGGCCGTTCTTGGAGGAGCTGACGCCCTTCTTAGATGCCATCTGGGATCAATCCTTTGTCTGGTCGAGGGATCGCTCAGGCGATGCCCGTGATCTTCAGCCGGGTGAGCTCCTGGCGGTGGCCCTGGCGCTTCTTGTAACCGGTCTTGTTCTTGTAGCGGAGGATGCGGATCTTCTCGCCGCGGAGGTCCTCGACCTTCTCGGCGGTGACCTTGACCTTCGCGAGCTCGGCCTGGGCGGAGGTGACCTTGTCACCGTCGACCAGCAGCACGGGAGCGAGATCGATGCTGTCGCCCGCCTCGCCTGCCACGCGGTTGATCACGATGGTGTCACCGACCGACACCTTCTCCTGACGACCGCCTGCGCGGACGATTGCGTACA
>DUTZ01000300.1 GCA_012841845.1 Actinomycetales bacterium
GACGCTCTCGTCGACGAGCTCGGCCTCGCCCGTCTCCGACGGGCCCGAGAACTGCAGCTCGTCGTCCGAGACGTCACGGCCGGTCCCCGCCGCCTGGATGATCGGGTTGGCGCCCGACAGCGCGGCGGCCTGCGCGGCCGACGGGGCGGCCATCGCCTGCTGTTGCTGCTGCGGCTGGGTCGCCTCGACCTTGACGTTGAACAGGAACGCGACGGTCTCCTCGCGCAGGCCGTCCATCATCGCCGAGAACATGTCGTAGCCCTCGCGCTGGTACTCCACGAGCGGATCGCGCTGGGCCATGGCGCGCAGACCGATGCCCTCCTTGAGGTAGTCCATCTCGTAGAGGTGCTCGCGCCACTTGCGGTCGAGGACCTGCAGCATGATCGAGCGCTCGAGCTGCCGCATCGCGCCCTCGCCGCCGATCGCCTCGATCTCGGCCTCGCGCTTGTCGTACTGGTCGAAGACGTCGTCGAGGATCGCGTCCTTGAGGTTCTTGGCCGAGAGGTCCCCGGCGCCGCCGTGCTCCTCGCCGTCGATGATCTCCTGCGCCGAGATCGACACCGGGTACAGCTGCTTGAGGGCGTCCCACAGCTTGTCCAGGTCCCAGTCCTCGACGTAGCCCTCGGCCGTGGCGCCGTCGACGTAGGCGGCCACGACCTGGTAGATCATCGACTCCACCTGGTCGGTGATGTCCTGGCCCTCGAGGATGCGCTTGCGCTCGTCGTAGATGACGGTGCGCTGCTGGTTCATCACCTCGTCGTACTTGAGGACGTCCTTGCGGATCTCGAAGTTCTGCGACTCCACCTGGGTCTGCGCGTTCTTCACCGCGCGCGTGACCATCCCGGCCTCGATCGGGACGTCGTCCGGCAGGTTGAGCCGGTTCATGATCGCCTCGACCGCCGCGCCGTTGAAGCGCCGCATGAGCTCGTCGCCCAGCGAGAGGTAGAAGCGGGACTCGCCCGGATCGCCCTGACGGCCGGAGCGGCCGCGCAGCTGGTTGTCGATACGCCGCGAGTCGTGCCGCTCGGTGCCCAGCACGTAGAGACCGCCGGCCTCGCGCACCTTCTCGCCCTCGGCCTTGGTGAGGCCGCGCATCCGCTCGATCTCGGCGTCCCACGCCGCCTCGTACTCCTCCGGCGTCTCGACCGGGTTGAGGCCGCGCTCGCGGAGGTTGAGGTCGGCGATGATGTCCGGGTTGCCGCCGAGCACGATGTCCGTACCGCGGCCGGCCATGTTGGTGGCCACGGTGACCGCTCCCGGGCGGCCCGCCTGGGCGATGATCTGCGCCTCGGAGGCGTGGAACTTGGCGTTGAGCACGTGGTGCTTGATGCCCTTGCGGTTGAGCAGCCGGGACAGGTGCTCGCTGCGCTCCACGGAGGCGGTGCCCACGAGCACCGGCTGCTTGGCCTCCACCCGCTCGGCGATGTCCTCCACGACGGCGGCGAACTTGGCCTCCTCCGTCTTGTAGATGAGGTCCGGCTGGTCCTTGCGCGCCATCGGGCGGTTGGTGGGGATGGGCATGACCTCGAGCTTGTAGATCTGGTACAGCTCGGCGGCCTCGGTCTCGGCGGTACCGGTCATGCCCGCGAGCTTGTCGTAGAGCCGGAAGTAGTTCTGCAGCGTGATGGTCGCCAGCGTCTGGTTCTCGGCCTTGATCTCGACGCGCTCCTTGGCCTCGATGGCCTGGTGCATGCCCTCGTTGTAGCGCCGGCCGTCGAGCACGCGGCCGGTGAACTCGTCGACGATCACCACGTCGCCGTCGCGGACGATGTAGTCCTTGTCCTTGGTGAACAGCTCCTTGGCCTTGATGGAGTTGTTGAGGTAGCTCACCAGCGGCGAGTTGGCTGCCTCGTAGAGGTTGTCGATGCCGAGCTGGTCCTCGACCAGCTCCACGCCCAGCTCGGTCACGCCGATGGTCCGCTTCTTGCGGTCCACCTCGTAGTGCGTGCCCTCCTCCAGCAGCGGGGCGATGCGCGCGAACTCCGCGTACCACTTGCTCGACGCGTCGGCGGGGCCCGAGATGATGAGCGGGGTCCGGGCCTCGTCGATGAGGATCGAGTCCACCTCGTCCACGATCGCGTAGTTGTGGCCGCGCTGGACCAGATCCGCGGTGTCGTGCGCCATGTTGTCGCGCAGGTAGTCGAAGCCGAACTCGTTGTTCGTGCCGTAGGTGACGTCCGCGGCGTAGGCCTCGCGGCGCTGCGCCGGGGTCATCCCGGAGAGGATCGCGCCGACCGACAGGCCCAGGAAGCGGTGGACGCGGCCCATCCACTCCGCGTCGCGCTTGGCCAGGTAGTCGTTGACGGTGACGACGTGGACGCCGTCGCCGGCCAGCCCGTTGAGGTACGCGGGGAGGACACACGTCAGGGTCTTGCCCTCACCGGTCTTCATCTCGGCGACCGACCCGGTGTGCAGGGCGATGCCGCCGATGATCTGCACGAGGTAGGGCTTCTGGCCCAGGACGCGGAACGCGGCCTCGCGGGCCACGGCGAAGGCCTCTGGGAGCAGGTCGTTGAGCGACTCGCCGTCCTCGAGCCGACGGCGGAACTCGTCGGTCTTGGCCTGCAGCTCCTCGTCGGTGAGCCCGGCCATCTCGTCGGAGAAGGTGTCCACGTACTCGGCGAGCTTGCCGAACCGCTTGAGCTTGCGCCCCTCGCCGGCCCGGAGCAACTTGTTCAGGATGGACACAGTCTCGATCGTCCTCGTCGTCGGGGATGTCTGGCAGGTCGCGCGGTGACACGCGGTCCTCGCTCATCCTAGGTGGTCGGCGCCGTCCGTACACGCCGCGGGGCGGCCCGGTCCGCTCGGACCGGGCCGCCCCTGACTGCTGCGACCTGGGACGTCAGGCCTCGTCGCTCAGCGTGATGAGGCCGTAGTCGTACGCGTGGCGCCGGTAGACGACGGAGGGCTTGCCCCCGTCGGAGTCGCGGAACAGGTAGAAGTCGTGTCCCACGAGCTCCATCTTCTCCAGCGCCTCGTCGACCGACATCGGGGTGCCGTCGAACTCCTTGCGGCGGACGATCTGGCCCGGGAGCTGCTCGTCCACCTCCTCCGCGTACTGGTCGATGACCTCCGCGGGGGCCGCCACCTCGGCGAGCTCCGCGGTCGCCTCGGCGACCGACTGCGGGCGACGGTGCCCGGAGTGGCTGATCTTGCGCCGGGTCCGCGCCTTGCGCATCTGGCGCTCCAGCTTGGCGACGGCGGACTCCAGGGCGGCGTAGAAGGTGTCCTCCCCCGCCTCCGCGCGGGCGACGCCCGCCTTGCCCTTGCAGGTGATCTCCAGCCGCTGGCTCACCTTGGCCAGCCGCGGGTTGTTCTCGTGCAGGAGCACGACGTCGAACCGGGTGATCGCGGGCGACATCTTCTCGATCTTCGCGAGCTTCGCGTTGATCCGCGTGGCGAAGTGGTCGGGGACCTCGACGTTGCGGCCCTTGATGGTCACCTGGGCATCGGGTGTACCGGGGTCGTCGGTCGACGGACCGTCGAAGGTGGCGGGGTCGAGCAGGACTGCGGGGGTCTTCGCCATCGAAGCTCCTCCTCATCGGGCCTGCGGTGGACCGCTGCGGTCGGGCCCGGTCGAGCCGGGCGCCGTCCGAGGGTCAACCCACATGGCGGAGTGGACACTCTCCGGACGCGGTCTCCGCGGCCGATCTCGTCGAACACGCTGGTGAACCCCGTCCGATCTCCAGGGTACCCGGTCACCCCCGCGTCGGAGACAGGTGGCCGTCAAGTCGCCCGCCGCTCATCTCCGGTCCACCGACCGGGGGCGCGAACGGCGTCAGGCCGCGGTCACGCAGAGCACCCCGTCCACCGCGAGCCCGCCCGCGCGCAGGGCCCCGACGCAGGCCGCCGCCGTGGCGCCGGTGGTCACCACGTCGTCGA
>DUTZ01000301.1 GCA_012841845.1 Actinomycetales bacterium
GCCCGCCGCGGCGCCGGCGCCCCGGCGTTCCGCCGACGCCCCGGACAAGGGACGGTGCCGCGGCTGCGGGGAGCGCCTCACCGGGCCGATGCACCGCGCGCTGGGCCTGTGCCCGGACTGCTCGGTCGAGGTGGACACCGGGCTGTTCGAGCGGCTGCGGGAGTGGCGGCGGGAGACCGCCGAGCGGATCGCCAAGCCCGCCTACACGGTGTTCACCAACGACACGCTCGCGCAGATCGCCCGCGACCGGCCCACCGACACCCGGTCGCTCGGCCGGATCGGCGGGATCGGCGCGCACAAACTCGGCGAGTACGGCGACGACGTCCTGCGCATCGTCCGCGGCGGCTGAGGGCGGGCCCGCACGGGCGCGCGCGGCAGGCGCTCAGGCCTCGTCGGCGAAGATCTCCGGCATCCAGCGCTGCACGACCTCCCGGTAGGGGGCCGTGGCCTCGAGCTGGCACAGCATCCCCACCGACGCCGAGAGCACGCGGTGGATGAGCACGTACTCGCGGGGCAGGGTGAACGAGCGCGAGGTGCGGAACTCGCGCCCCGAGACGTCGCCGTAGACCTGCACGATCCCCTGCATCCAGGCGCGGTCGAAGTGGAACTCGGGCTCGCGCATCGGCTCGATGAACGGGCCGAGGAAGGCCATGGCGTCGTCCGGGTCCATGCCGCCGCGGCCCACGTAGCCCGCCCGGTCCATGAGCTCGAGGAGCTGCTCGGCCTCGCCCGCCAGCGCGAGCCGCATCATCGAGGTGAGGATCTGTGGGAAGCCGTCGGGCAGGGGCAGCGCCGCGCCGAAGTCCAGGACGACGAGCCGGTCGTCCGGCGCCAGGAGGAAGTTCCCCGGGTGCGGGTCGCCGTGCATCATCCGGGCGCGGGTGGGGGAGGAGAACTGGAACTCGGCGAGCAGCTCGCCGGCCCGGTTGCGTTCCTCCACGGTGCCGTCGGCGGAGATCCGGCCCAGCGTCCGCCCCTCGGCCCACTCGGTGACGAGCACCTTGGGGGAGGAGGCGAGAACGGCGGGGACCCCGATGAGCGGGTCGTCGCGGAACGCGGCCGAGAAGACCCGCTGCGTGTCGGCCTCGGTGCGGTAGTCGAGCTCGGCCACGCAGCTCTCGTACAGCTCGTCGATCACCGCCTTGACGTCGGTGCCGGGGTTGAGCGGGCGCAGCAGGGGGCCGAGGCGGCGCAGCTGCCGCAGGTCCGAGCGGAGCGCCTCGTCGGCGCCCGGGTACTGGACCTTGACGGCGACCTCGCGGCCGTCCGACCACACGGCGCGGTGCACCTGCCCGATCGAGGCGGCGGCGGTCGCCGTGCCGTCGAACTCGGCGAAGCGCTCGCGCCACCGGGTGCCGAGCTGGGCGTCGAGGACCCGCTCGACCTCCGCGGGCGCCATCGGCGGCGCCTCGGCCTGGAGCTTGGTGAGCGCCTCGCGGAACGGCTCCGCGTACTTGTCCGGCATGCCGGCCTCGAAGACGCTGAGCGCCTGGCCGACCTTCATGGCGCCGCCCTTGAGCTCGCCGAGGACCGCGAAGACCTGCTCGGCGGCCTGGTCCATGAGCTCTTCGCCGATGTCTCCGCCGCCGCGGCCCAGGGCGCGCCTGCCCAGCGACCCGGCGGCGCGGCCGGCGATACCCAGCGGGAGCCCGGCGAGCCGAGCCGCTCGGCGGGAGGACGAACGAGGGAGGTCGGACACGACCCCAATCATGACAGAACACTCCCCGGTGTCGTCGCTCCGCACGGACACCGCAGGTGGGCGGGCCATTCGCGGCGGCGCCACAGGCCTTCGGCGGGGTTGATCTCCACGCTGGCGCCGAGCGTCTGCAACGGCAGTGCGGGGTCGCGCGTGGCGTCGACCTCGGCCACCACGAGCGCCGCCGCCGCGGTGAGGGCCGGCACGTCGGCGCCGGGGGTGTGCCCGAGGAGTTGGGCGGCGACGAGCGGCCAGTGCGGGTCGCGGTCGGCGCGGTAGAGGTCCGTGCAGCGCAGGCAGGCGGTCCGCCCCGGCAGGACGGTGGGCCCCACCACCACGCGGCCGTCGCGGCAGTGGACGTGCAGGTGCGGCTGCCCGGCGCGGGCGAGCGCGGTGGTGATCACCGGGTCGACGGCCACGGTGTCGGTGATGACGACCAGGTCGGGGAGCAGACCGTGGCGGCGCCACGTCGGGCGGTCGGGGTCGAGGGTCAGGCCCGGGCTCGGGCCCGTGGTCACCCGGCACCCGTTGACCGCGAGCGGACCCCGGAGCACCTGGCTGACCTGCCCCGTCCCGAGCAGGTGGACGCGCCGGACGGGCCCGGGCCGGTCGGGGCACGGCGCGGCGGGGTCGGACGCGGGGGCGTGGGGCGTGGCGCGGCCGGTGCCGGCGA
>DUTZ01000302.1 GCA_012841845.1 Actinomycetales bacterium
CGACGAGGGCGGCGGCCGCGGCCGCCGGAGCCGTCGCCGGCGCGAGCGTAACCGCGGCGGCAACCGGCAGAACGACGGCGAGCCCCAGGTGCACGAGGACGACGTCCTCCAGCCCGTCGCCGGCATCCTCGACGTGCTCGACAACTACGCGTTTGTCCGGACCTCGGGTTACCTCGCCGGCTCGAACGACGTCTACGTCTCCATGAACATGATCCGCCGGCACGGCCTGCGCCGCGGCGACGCGGTGACCGGCGCGGTCAAGATGCCGCGCGACGGCCAGGACGGTGGCCACGGCGGTGGCGGCGTGGGCGGCAAGAACCGCCAGAAGTTCAACCCGCTCGTCCGGCTCGACACGGTCAACGGCGGCCCCGTCGACGCGGCCCGCAACCGGCCCGAGTTCGGCAAGCTCACCCCGCTGTACCCCAACCAGCGGTTGCGGCTGGAGACGGAGAAGAACATCCTCTCCACCCGCGTGATCGACCTCATCATGCCGATCGGCAAGGGGCAGCGCGCGCTCATCGTCTCGCCGCCCAAGGCCGGTAAGACCACGATCCTGCAGAACATCGCCAACGCGATCTCCACCAACAACCCCGAATGCCACCTCATGGTGGTGCTCGTCGACGAGCGCCCCGAGGAGGTCACCGACATGCAGCGGTCGGTCAAGGGCGAGGTCATCGCCTCGACCTTCGACCGCCCGCCGTCGGACCACACGCAGGTCGCCGAGCTCGCGATCGAGCGCGCCAAGCGCCTGGTGGAGATGGGGCAGGACGTCGTGGTCCTGCTCGACTCCATCACCCGCCTCGGCCGCGCCTACAACAACTCCTCGCCGGCGTCCGGCCGCATCCTGTCCGGTGGTGTCGACTCCACGGCGCTGTACCCGCCCAAGCGGTTCCTCGGCGCGGCGCGCAACATCGAGCACGGCGGCTCGCTGACGATCATCGCCACGGCGATGGTCGAGACCGGCTCGGCCGGCGACACGGTGATCTTCGAGGAGTTCAAGGGCACGGGTAACGCCGAGCTCAAGCTCGACCGGCGCATCGCCGAGCGGCGCGTCTTCCCGGCCGTGGACGTGGGCCCCTCGGGCACGCGTAAGGAGGAGCTCCTCATGAGCCCCGAGGAGGCGGGCATCATGCACAAGCTCCGCCGCGTCCTCTCGGGTCTGGACTCCCACCAGGCCATCGACCTACTCATGAGCCAGCTGCGCAAGACCACCACCAACTACGAGTTCCTGCTGCAGGTGGCCAAAACCACGCCCACGCTGCCGCAGGACGACGAGTGACCCAGTCGGCCGGGCGCTCGCCGTCCTCGATCGACGACGTCCTGTCCGAGTACGGCGGGCTCGAGGCGCAGCTGTCCGACCCGGCGCTGCACGAGGACGCCGCCGCGGCCCGCCGCGTGGGCAAGCGCTTCGCCGAGCTCACCCCGGTGGTGCAGTGCCACCGCGCCCTCGAGACGACGCGCGACGACCTGGCCGCCGCGCGCGAGCTGGCCGGCGACGACGCGTCCTTCGCCGCCGAGGCCGACCGTCTGGCCACGGAGGCCGCGGAGCTCGAGGCGCGGCTGGCGGACCTGCTCGCGCCGCGCGACCCGCACGACGCCGACGACGTGCTCATGGAGATCAAGTCCGGTGAGGGCGGCGAGGAGTCCGCGCTCTTCGCCGCGGACCTCGCGCGCATGTACACCCGCTACGCGGAGAAGCACGGCTGGATCGTCGAGGTGCTCGGCGTGACCGAGTCGGACCTCGGCGGCTACAAGGACGCCTCCTTCTCCATCCGCTCCCGCCAGCCCTCGCGCGACGGCGTGTGGTCGCGGCTGAAGTTCGAGGGCGGCGTGCACCGCGTGCAGCGCGTCCCCGTGACCGAGTCCCAGGGACGGGTGCACACCTCGGCCGCTGGCGTCCTCGTGTTCCCCGAGCCGGAGGACGTGGGGCCGGTGGAGATCGACGAGTCCGACCTGCGGATCGACGTGTACCGCTCCTCCGGCAAGGGCGGGCAGGGCGTCAACACCACCGATTCGGCGGTGCGGATCACCCACCTACCCACCGGAACCGTGGTCACGTGCCAGAACGAGCGCAGCCAGCTGCAGAACAAGCAGCGCGCGCTGCAGGTGCTCGCCGCCCGCCTCCAGGCCGCCGCCGAGGAGGCCGCCGACGCCGAGGCCGCCGAGGGCCGGGCCACGCAGGTCCGCACCGTCGACCGCTCGGAGCGGATCCGCACGTACAACTTCCCGGAGAACCGGATCGCCGACCACCGCGTCGGCTTCAAGGCCCACAACCTCGACTCGGTCCTCGACGGCGACCTCGACGCGGTGCTCGACGCCCTCGCGACCGAGGACCGGCGCCGCCGCATGGAGGACGCGTAACCGTGGAGGCCCGGCCGGTCCGCGCGACCGAGGTCGTGCGGTCGGCGGCCGCC
>DUTZ01000303.1 GCA_012841845.1 Actinomycetales bacterium
GCGCGGATCGTCGCGGCGTTCGAGGCGGACCCGGCGCTCGACGCGCTGTCCGGCCCCGGCGAGTTCCTCGGGCTCACCGGGTGGCGGGCCCGCGCGGCCCGGCTGCTCTACATGGACGCCTACTTCGCCTCCGTGGGCTCGGCCATGGCCCACCCGCCGCTCTTCGGCTCCAACCTGGCGATGCGGCGGTCCGCCTGGGAGCGGGTCCGCGACCGCGTGCACCGCCACGACCCGGAGCTGCACGACGACATCGACCTGTCCTTCCAGTTCGGCGCCGCCGACCGCCTGCGGCTCGACCGCACGCTCACGGTGGGCATCTCGGCACGGCCCTTCGACGACCCGGCGGGCATGCGCCGCCGCTTCACCCGCGCGTTCCGCACGATCGCCGTCAACTGGCGCGTCAGCCCGCCCTCGCGCCGGTGGGTCGAGCGCGTGCGCCGGTGAGCCGGGTCAGCTCCAGACGATCACCGACCACAGGACGATCTGCGTCACGCAGAAGCCGGCGAGCCCGTTGAGCACGAGGAACCGCTTCCAGCCCTCGTTGGTGCGCTCGGCGTCGCCGTCGCCCACCCGCGTGTACGCGGCCACGGTGGCGAGGTACGGCAGCACGGCCGCGGCGGCCCCCGAGGCGGGCCAGGGGGCGACGACGACGAGGACGACCACCGCCGCCGCGTAGCAGGCGAGGGCGAACCACACGGTCGCCCGCGCCCCGAGGACGGTCGCGACGGACTTCAGCCCCGCCTCCCGGTCGAACCGCACGTCCTGGACCGCGCCGAACGCCTGCGAGGCCGCGCCCCACAGCAGAAACGCCGCGAGGCACGCCCACACGGCGCCGGTGAGCGGGGCGCCGACGAGGGTCCACCCCACGATCGCCGGGGAGACGAAGTGAAAGGCGGAGGTCACCGAGTCGAGGAACGGGATCTCCTTGAACCGCAGCCCCCGGGCGCTGTAGGCGATCACGGCGAACGCGCTGGCCGCCAGCCACATCGACGACTCGAGCGTGCCCACCGCCACCAGATAGGCCAGGAACGGCACGGTGGTCAGGGCCGCGGCGACCAGCGTCGCACGGTGTCGCGAGCGGTCGAGCACGGAGCCCTCGACGCCGCCCTTGCGGGGGTTGCGCAGGTCGGATTCGTAGTCGAAGACGTCGTTGATCCCGTACATCGCGAGGTTGTACGGCACGAGGAAGAACAGGGTGCCGATCACGCCGCGCAGGTCGAACCCGCCGCTGGCCAACAGGTACGCCAGCGCGAACGGCGCGGCCGTGTTGATCCACGACACCGGCCGGGAGGCCCAGAAGAGCGTCGCGAGCAGGCCGCGGGGCGCGGCACTCCCCGCGGCCGCCGGCGGATCGGGATCGTGGCCCTCGTCGTCGTCATCCCCGTTCCCCCGCCCCCCGGCGGTGAGCAGCGCCCACACGGACGGCACGAACACGGCCGCGGCCACGGCGTAGGAGAAGTCCTCGATCGGCGCCAGGCCCAGGCGGAGGCCGCTGGTGAGCGCGTCGTCGTAGGCCACGAGCCCGGCGGCGATCATGAGGTTGTCGAACACCGCGGTGAGCACGAGCAGGATCGCCAGCGCGCCGCCCACACCGACGAGCCAGCGCCGCCGGTCCGCCCCGCGCAGGCGCCACGCGGCGAGGGCCGCCGCGGCCACCACGGGGATGGACATCGTGAGGTTGAGGGTGGTGTAGAGGCCCGTCATCGGCGGCCCTCCCGCCCGCGCGGTCCGGGCCGGCGTGACTCGACGAGCCGCACGACGCCGTTCGCGGCCACCAGGGCCAGGTAGGAGAGGAAGGACAGGAAGACGACCTCCTCGACCGGGATCTCCGGCGCCACGAGCAGGCCGGTCATGAACTCGGTCTGCCCGCGGAAGAACACGCCGCTGCGCACACCCAGCACGTCCCAGGTGAGTAGCAGCGCGACCGAGGCGGTCACGGCCAGGGCGGTGGCGGCGGGCGCCCGGAAGGCCGCGAGCCGCCAGCGGTGGTCGATGGTCGCGATCCCCGCCGCGGAGACGGCGAGGACGGCGAGGTAGGCCAGCCCGATCACGTGGCCGACACCGGCCCGTCGAACACCGTGCCGCCGGAGGGCGGCCCGTCGAACACCGTCCCGCCGCCGGGCTCGGCCACGGGGGCCGTGCCGGTGTCGCCGCGCACGTGCTTGAGCACGAGCTCGGCGCTGATGAGGCACATCGGCAGCCCGATCCCGGGGATCGTCGAGGCGCCCGCGTAGTACAGCCCCTCGACGTGCTTCGAGATGTTCCGGGTGCGGAAGAACGCGCTCTGGCGCAGGGTGTGCGCCGGGCCGAGCGCGGTGCCGCGCCACGCGCCCAGCTCGGCCTCGAGGTCGGCGGGCGCGATGGTGCGGCGGACCACGACGCGCTCGGCGAGGTCGTCGACCCCGGTCCACCGCGCGATCTGGGCGATCACCCGGTCGGCGGCGGCCTCGATCGCCGGGTCGCCGGCGCCGTCGACCCCGCCGCGGCCCAGCGACGGGTCGGCGGGAACGGGGACCAGGACGAAGAGGTTCTGCGCGCCGGGCGGCGCGATGCCGGAGCCCTCGCCGTCCGTCGCGCTCGGCTTACAGACGTAGAGGGACGCGGGGTCGGGGATGTGGGGGCTCTCGCCGAAGATCGCGTCGAACCCCTCCTCCCAGCGCCTGGTGAACAGCAGCGTGTGGTGCTCGAGCTCGGGCAGCTCCCCGCGCACGCCCAGCAGCAGCAGAAGCGCGCCGGGGCCCGGCGTGCGCCGGTCCCAGTAGGACTGCGGGTAGGTGCGCAGGTGCGGCGGCAGCCACCGGGTCTCGAGGTGGTGGAGATCCGCGGCGCCGACGACGAGGCCGGCGTCCAGTACGCGCTCGGCACCCGCCCGGTCGCGCACCCGCACCCCCGTCACGCGGGCCTCCGGGCGCCGCGCC
>DUTZ01000304.1 GCA_012841845.1 Actinomycetales bacterium
GGCCTCCCGGCCCGCCCCCGGCCGGCCGACGGCGGAGGACCGCGACACCGGCGACGTCACCGACACCGCCTGGACCCCCGAGCCCTACACGCCACCGGATGCCGCGACCCAGCAGCGCCGGTGGCGGATCATGGCCGCCACGGCCGCCGTCGCCGTCGTGGGCATCGCGCTGCTCTCGGCGTGGTTGCTCGGCGCGTTCTCCGACCCGACCGACGACCGCCCGCTGCCCGCCCAGCTCGACGCCATCGAGCGCGCCGCCCAGCAGAGCCGCTCGTCGGAGGCCGCCGCCACGGAGTCCCCCGACGCGGACGCCGACGCCGGCGGCGAGACCGACGACGGCGAGGAGGCGCGCGAACCGACCACCCCGGTGGAGGTCTCCGACGCCGCGCCGTGGCAGCCCAGCTCGTCGCCCGGCAACGCCGAGAACGCCGCCTCCGCCGGCAACGTCATCGACGGCGACGCCTCCACCACCTGGTCGACGGACACCTACCGCGACCAGTTCGGCGACGGGCCCTCGGCCTACAAGCCGGGGCTGGGCCTCATGCTCACCCTCGACGAGGCCGCCGCGCCGCGCCGCGTGGTGGTGCGCTCCACCGACGACATCCAGTTCGAGGTCCGCGCCGCCGACTCCGCCTCGCCCACCTCCCTCGACGACACCCGACGGCTGGGCCGGGGCACGGTGAGCGGGGGCTCGGGGACCGTGGACATCGACGACCCGGAGGAGTCCGAGTACCTCCTCGTGTGGATCACCCGGCTCGACTCCTCCGGCCCGCAGGCCTACCGGGCCACCGTCTCGGAGATCGTCCTGACCCGCTGAAGGTGACACCCCCACGGACGCCGCCGGGGCGTTAGCGTGACGCGCGTGACCACCACCGCGGTGACCTGCACCGACCGCAGCGACGTCGAGCTCCTCGACGCCCACGTGGCCGGGGACCCCGACGCGTTCGCCGCCCTCGTCCGCCGGCACTACGACTACCTGTGGCGCCTGGCCCTGCGGACGTCGTTCAACCGGGACGACGCCGCGGAGGCGCTGCAGGAGGCCCTGCTGTCCGCCTACCGCCGCGCCCACACCTTCCGGCACGCCTGCCCGGTCCGGGGCTGGCTGTACCGGATCGTCGTCAACGCCTGCCTCGACAAGATGCGCGCCCAGCGGCTGCGCACCCATTCCGAACTCACTCCGCTTCTGCACGAACAGGTCTCGCTTCGCGACCACTTCCATCAGGATCCGGCCTACGCGATCATCGTGGCCGAGGCACTCACCGAACTGCCCACCGACCAGCGCGACGCCGTCGTCGTCGTCGACATGCTGCGCTGCAGCGTCGCCGAGGCCTCCCACCTGCTCAACATCCCCCCGGGCACCGTCAAGAGCCGCTGCGCGCGGGGCCGGGCCAAGCTCGCCGTCCTCCTGGCCGGGATCTCCCTCACCCGCTAGCGGGGGCCGGCGGCCCCGTGCGGCCGGGAACATCCCGGCGCCCTCGGGTGTTGACAACGTGGTGGGCCGCCCCCGCGGCCACCCGCGACCGACCGTCACCGGACCCGACCGTCAACAAGGAGCTCCCGCCCGCATGGCCGACAACTTCGTCACCCTCTCCTCCGACAGCGAGCCCGCCGACGGCGCCACCGGCGCCCCGGCCTCCGAGACGGTCCACGACGTCATCATCGTGGGCTCCGGCCCCGCCGGGTACACCGCCGCGATCTACTCGGCCCGCGCCGAGCTCGCCCCGCTGGTCTTCGAGGGCTCCCAGTTCGGCGGCGCGCTCATGACCACCACCGACGTCGAGAACTTCCCCGGCTTCGCCGAGGGCATCATGGGCCCGGACCTCATGATGCAGATGCGGGAGCAGGCCGAGCGGTTCGGCGCCGACCTGCGCATGGAGGACGTCACGTCGATCGACCTGCAGGGCGAGATCAAGGTGGTCCGGGTGGGCGACGAGGAGCACCGCGCCCGCGCCGTGATCCTCGCGATGGGCGCCGCCGCCCGCTACCTCGGCATCCCGGGCGAGCAGGAGTACCTCGGCCGCGGCGTGAGCGCCTGCGCCACCTGCGACGGCTTCTTCTTCAAGGACAAGCCCATCGTCGTGGTGGGCGGCGGCGACTCCGCCATGGAGGAGGCCACCTTCCTCACCAAGTTCGGCTCCTCGGTGACCATCGTCCACCGCCGCGAGGAGTTCCGCGCCTCGCGGATCATGCTCGAGCGCGCCAAGGAGAACCCCAAGATCTCGTTCGTCCTCAACGCCACCGTCGACGAGGTCCTCGCCGGCGAGAGTGGCTCGGTCGAGAAGCTGCGCCTGCGCGACACCGTCACCGACGAGACCCGCGAGATCGAGGCCTCCGCGATGTTCGTGGCGATCGGCCACGACCCCCGCTCGGAGCTCGTCCGCGACCAGGTGACCGTGGACGCCGAGGGCTACGTCGCGACCGTGGGGGAGACCACCGCCACCTCGCTGCCCGGCGTCTTCGCCTGCGGCGACCTCGTGGACCACCGCTACCGGCAGGCGATCACCGCCGCCGGCTCCGGCTGCTCCGCCTCGATCGACGCCGAGCGCTGGCTCGCCGAGCAGAACTGACCCCGGTGCCCCGCCCCACCCGGGGCACCCCGCCCCGACCGACCCGAAAGGACCCGCCCCATGGCCGGTGACACCCCGAACATCGTCGACGTGACCGAGGCCGACTTCGCCGAGGCCGTCCTCGCCGCCAGCGGCAGCAAGCCCGTCCTCGTGGACTTCTGGGCCACCTGGTGCCGCCCGTGCACCATGATGGCGCCCGTCCTCGACGAGCTCGCCGGCGCCGAGGCCGACAAGCTCACCGTGGCCAAGGTCGACGTGGAGTCCAACCAGGAACTCGCCGCCGAGTACCAGATCACCGCCATCCCGGCGCTGCTGCTGTTCTCCGAGGGTCAGCCGGTCAAGCGCATCACCGGCGCCAAGTCCAAGGCCGCCCTGCGCAAGGAACTCTCCGACATCCTCTGAGCGGGCGTCCGCCGGTCCCAGGCGGTAAGTTCGTGACGGTACGCGCCGAGACGAAGGAGTGACCCATGGCATGGAGACGGGGTGACCGCGGGCCCGAGGTGGCCACGATCCGCGCGACGCTCGCGGGAATGGGCCTGCTCCACGCCATCGACTCGGTCGGCGTGACCGAGCCCGAGACCGGATCCTCCCTCGCCCGGACCGACGCCGTCTTCGACGCCGACCTCGAGACCGCCGTCCTCGCCTTCCAGCAGGCGCGCGGCCTCATCTCCGACGGCATCGTGGGCCCCGCCACGCAGGCGGCGCTCGACGACGCGAGCCACGTCCTCGGCACCCGCGACCTGAGCTACATCGTCTCCAAGCCGATGGCCGGCGACGACGTGGCCCAGCTCCAGCGCCGCCTCGGCGAACTCGGCTTCTACACGAGCACCGTCGACGGCACCTTCGGCCCCCTCACCCACGCTGCCGTCGCCGACTTCCAGCGCGACTGCGCCCTCGACCCCGACGGCGTGGTGGGCGGCGAGACCCTGGCCACCCTGAGCCGCTTCTCCACGCTGTTCAAGGGCGGCGACGTGTCCTCGCTCGTCGAGCGCGAGCGCGCCCGGTCCTCGGGCCCCATGCTCACCGGCAAGCGGATCATCCTGGACCCCGGGCCCAGCGGCTCGGAGAACCCCATCCGCATCGAGACCCCCTCCGGCACGGTCACCGACGCGGAACTGCTCTGGGACCTCACCCGCCGGCTGGCCGAGCGCATGAACCAGGCCGGGGTCGAGGTGTTCCTCTCGCGCCCCGAGGCCATGATCCCCACCGATCCCGAGCGGGCCGAGATCGCCAACGCCTTCAACGCCGACCTGCTCATCTCCCTGCGCCTGGACCGCCACCCCAACCCGCGCGGCAACGGGATCGCCACCTTCTACTTCGGCAACTCCCTCGGCGCGGAGTCCATGCTCGGCGAGGCGCTCTCGGGGTTCATCCAGCGCGAGATCGTCAAGCGGACCCCGCTGCGCGACTGCCGCACGCACGGCCGGAGCTGGCCGCTGCTGCGCCTCACCCGGATGCCCTCGGTCCAGATCGCGCTGGGCTACGCGCACAACCTCGGCGACCTCCGCATCCTCGGGGACCGCGCCATGCAGGACACGATCATCGACTCGATCCTCGTCGGGGTCAAGCGGCTCTACCTGCTCGACGAGGACGACCAGCCCACCGGCTCGCTCTCCGTCAACGACCTCATCGACTACGAGCAGCATCAGCGCGGCTGAGCCGGGTCCCCCGGCCCCGGGCCCGCACCCGGGCCGTCGCGCCGGAGAGCACCCCGATCTTCCGGGTGGGGAACCCGCGCTCGGCGAAGAGCTGATCCAGGGCCCGCTCGACGTCGGCCTTCCACAGGTGATCGGTCTCGATGTCCAACCGCAGCCGCGGATGGGTCTCGTGCTCGGCCACCACGGTGAAGCCGTGCTCCACGAGGAACGCCGCGGAGGTCAGACACGCGCTCGCCCCACACCCGTCACGTGACGTAATCTCGCCGGGGTCCCCGTTCGTGAGCCCGAAGGTCTCCACGGCCTTGACCCCGCGCCCCCGCAGGTCCTCCACCACCGCGCCGAGGAGAGTGGTGCGGACCCCCGACGGCGCGTCGGGCTCCTCGTCGAGTCCGGCGAGGAGGACGGCGTCCGCCCCCACCGGGGACGTGGGGAAGCAGGCCGCGCGGGGCACCATGCCCGGCGGAGCGTAGAAGGCCGCACCCGCGGGCCGACCGGCCGCCTCGGCCACCTGCCCACACACGCCCCACTCCAGGGCCACCCGGGAGATCCAGGCCTCCTTCTCGAACTCCGGGTCGCCCGGAGCGCCGTCCCCGTCCGTCTGCCAGTAGACGCACCGCCGCGACCGCGCGCCGAGGCGGTCCACGGTGGACAGGTCGAGGGGACGGACGAAGGTCATCGCGAGGTCCCGGCCGTCCCGCCCTCGAGGAGGGCCAGGACGCGACGGAGGTCGTCGTCGTCGCCCACGTCGATCGTGATCCGGCCCTTGCGGCGACCCATCGTCACCGCGACGGTCGTCTCCAACCGGTCGGAGAGCCGGCCGGCAGCCGCCTCCCACTCGGGGTTGCGCTCCCGGCCGCGCGTGGGGCGCCGCGTCTTCTCGGTGGTCTCGCCGCCGTCCTTGTTCGCGAGCGTGACGATCTCCTCCGTCGCGCGGACCGACAGTCCCTCCGCGACGATGCGCGCCGCGAGGTCGTCCTGCGCGGCCGTCCCCGCCTCGAGTCCGAGGAGTGCCCGCGCGTGGCCGGCCGAGAGGACGCCGGCGGCGACCCGGCGCTGCACGGCCGTGGGCAACTGGAGGAGGCGGATGCTGTTGGTGATGGCCGGGCGCGACCGGCCGATGCGGGCCGCGAGCTCGGACTGGGTCACCTCGAACTCGTCGAGCAGCTGCTGGTACGCCGCCGCCTCCTCGAGCGGGTTGAGCTGGACGCGGTGGATGTTCTCGAGGAGCGCGTCGCGGAGCAGGTCCTCGTCCTCGGTCTGCCGGACGATCGCGGGGATCGTCTCGAGCTCCGCGCGCTGGCTGGCCCGCCACCGGCGCTCGCCCATGATGAGCTGATAGCGCCCGTCGGGCATCTCCCGGACCACGATGGGCTGGAGGAGCCCGAACTCCTTGACCGAGTGGGCGAGCTCAGCGAGCGCCTCCTCGTCGAAGTACGTCCGCGGCTGTTTGGGGTTGGGGTCGATGTCCGCCGGCGAGATCTCCCGGTAGACCGCGCCCGGATCCACGAGCTCCGTGGTTTCACGTGAAACATCGTCCGCGTCCTCCGTCGGCGTGACGGTGCGCGCGCCCCCGGGGCGCGGGGGAGTCCCGCCCGCCCTACGGGGTCGCGGCGGGGTGGTCCGCGGGCCGTCCCCCCGGTCCTCGGTCCCGCGCGGGCCCAGGATGAGATCGGCCGCGTCGTCTCCGAGCCGCGGGCTCTGCTCCGGGGCCGTGGGGATCAGTGCGGCGAGGCCCCGTCCGAGACCACCCTTGCGCTGCTGAGCCATCGTCACTCCTCCGTCTTCCCGGCGGTCGCGGACGAGGCGACGGCCCGGCTGTTGATCTCCCGCGCGGCGTCGAGGTAGGCCAGTGCCCCCCGCGACCCGGCGTCGTACTGCAGGATCGTCATCCCGTAGCCGGGGGCCTCCGACACCTTGACGCTCCGGGGGATGACCGTCCGGAGCACGGTGTCCCCGAAGTGCTCGCGCACCTCGCCGGCCACCTGCTCCGCGAGCTTGGTCCGGCCGTCGTACATCGTGAGCATGATCGTCGAGATCTCGAGCTCCGGGTTGAGGTGCTGCTGCACCAGTTCCACGTTGCGCAGCAACTGGCCCACGCCCTCGAGGGCGTAGTACTCGCACTGGATGGGGATGAGCACCTCCCGGGCCGCCACCATCGCGTTGACGGTGAGCAGTCCGAGCGACGGCGGGCAGTCGATGAAGACGTAGTCGATCCCCAGCGAGGCGAGATCCTCCGGCACCAGCACCTCCGCCAGGCGGCGCTCGCGGTGCTCCAGGCCGACCAGCTCGATCTCCGATCCGGCGAGGTCGATGGTCGCGGGGATGCAGAAGAGACGGTCCGCGTGGGGGCTCTGCTGCATGAGGTCGTCGACCGCCGTCTCCCACATGAGGAGCTCGTAGCTCGACGGGGTCCCCTCCCGGTGGTCCACGCCGAGCGCGGTGCTCGCGTTTCCCTGCGGGTCCATGTCGATCACGAGCACACCCAGACCCCCCAGCGCGAGCGCGGCGGCAAGATTGACCGTCGACGTCGTCTTACCGACGCCGCCCTTCTGGTTGGCGATCGTGATGATCCGCGTCCGATCCGGACGGGGGAGCAGGTGGCCGTCCCCGTGGAGAACCTCGTTCGCCTGTCGCGCGGCGGCGAAGATCGGGGTCTCGTCGTCGGTCATCCGTCACCTCTCGACTGCTGGACAGAGCTGCGCGCGGCCCGGGAGGACCCCGGGGTCGCCGGCGCGGTTGTCAGTGTTTCACGTGAAACCGACATCGTCGTCCCCGCTTCCGGGAGTTCACCGTCGACCGCGGCGCCGCGACCCCGTGCGCGAGCCGCGGCCTCCCATCCTATCCCCGGACCGCGCAGCGGTGAGAGTCGCGATCACCAGTCGGGTCTCCTCGGCGTCCGGCGCCGTCACCACGTTGACGCGGGCGTCCGTAAAGCCGAGGCGGGCGAGCGCCGCGGAGTCCCGGGCCACCTCCTCCTCGGCGGAGATCCCCTTGAGCGCGACCATCCGACCGCCCTCCCGGAGCAGGGGAGCGGACCAGCCGGCGAGGCGCTCGAGCGGGGCGACGGCGCGGGACGTCACGACGTCGGCACCGCCGACGTCCGCCCGCACCGCCTTCTCCTCCGCTCGGCCCCGGACCACCCGCACCCCGAGCCCGAGATCCGCGATCACCTCCTCGAGGAACGTCACCCGTCGCAGCAGCGGCTCGACGAGCGTCACGGTGAGGTCGGGTCGGGCGAGCGCCAGCGGGATGCCGGGCAGCCCCGCCCCGCTCCCGATGTCGACCACCGTCTCGCCATGACCTATCCCGGCCTGGGCGGCGGCGCAGTTGAGGACGTGGCGGTCCCACAGCCGCGGCCGCTCGCGGGGACCCATGAGCCCGCGTTCGAGACCCGCGCCGGCGAGCCACCCGACGTACCGCTTGGCGAGGCCGAGCCGCTCGCCGAACACCTCCCGAGCGCCGGCGGGGGGCGGTGGGACCTCGAGACCGGCCGCGTTGCCCCCGGCCGCTCCGCCGGCGTCACGTGTCGTTTCGGACCGTGGGTCCTCGGTCATGGCGATGCCGTCCTTTCCGGCGCCCGTCGGCCGCCAGGTTTCACGTGAAACACTCCCCGAATCACACGCCTGTCATTCGTGGGCCCTGCACGCCGCAGGGGTGAGGGCGCATCGCCCTCACCCCTGCTCGCGTCCGTCCGGATCCGTCGGACCCGATCCTCAGTCCTCCGGCAGGACCACCACGCGGCGGTTCGGCTCCGCCCCGGTGGAATCCGACCGCACGCCCTCGATCTCCGCGATCGCGTCGTGCACGATCTTCCGCTCGAACGGCGTCATCGGCTCCAGCTCCTCGGACTCGCCGGACTCGAGGACCCGCTGGGCGGCCACGCGGCCGGCGTCCGTGAGCGCCTCCCGCTTGGCGGCGCGCCACCCCGCGATGTCCAGCATCAGGCGGCTGCGGTCGCCGAGCTCCTGCTGCACCGCGAGGCGGGTGAGCTCCTGGATCGCGTCGAGCACCTCGCCGTCGGAACCCACGAGCTGATCGAGGTCGTCGCCGCCGTCGATACTCACGATCGCCCGGTCGCCCTCGACGTCCAGGTCGATGTCACCGTCGAAGTCCAGGATGTCCAGCAGCTGCTCGAGGTAGTCGCCGGCGACCTCGCCCTCCTCGACGAGTCGCTCCTCGGACACCTCGACGTTCCTTCTGGACATGAACCCGCCTCCGTCGCTTCTGCCGATCGTCGCCTCCGCGGCGCCGATGTTCTCACACGAGTATGCGACAAGGTCCCCGGTGCCGGGGCACCGGGGACCACGTCGAGTGGACGACTGATCGTCCGGGCGGGCGCTACCGCTTCTTCTTCTTGCCCTTACCCTTGCCGCCGCCCTTCTTCTGGGCGGGCCGGCTGCGCTGGCGACC
>DUTZ01000305.1 GCA_012841845.1 Actinomycetales bacterium
CGGGGAGGCCCCGTCCGCCGCGAGGACCGCGGCCGCCGCCGCGCCGAGGCGGACGGCCAGGTCCGCCGTGAGGGTCCGGTTGGCGAGCCCGCGCACGCCGTCGGTGCCGAAGAGTCGGGTCATGGTGAGAAAGCTCCTGGAAGGGGGTGGGCGGCTCGGCCGCGCGGCATGCGCACGGTACCACCGGCGGACGGGGGGACCCTCACGAACGCGCCAGGGCAGGCACCCGCCGGAGCGGGGCCTGCCCTGGTGATCCGGACGCGTGGATCAGCGCTTCGAGTACTGCGGGGCCTTGCGGGCCTTCTTGAGGCCGGCCTTCTTGCGCTCGACGGCGCGGGCGTCCCGGGTGAGGAACCCGGCCTTCTTCAGGGCCGAGCGGTCGTCCGGGGCGTACACGGTGAGCGCCCGGGCGATGGCCAGACGCATCGCGCCGGCCTGGCCCGACGGGCCGCCACCGTGGAGCAGCGCCACGATGTCGAACTGCTCCTCGCGCTCGACGGTCACCAGCGGCGACTTGACGAGCTGCTGGTGCACCTTGTTCGGGAAGTAGTCCTCGAGGGTGCGGCCGTTGAGGGTGAACTGGCCGGAACCGGGCACCAGACGGACGCGGACGACGGCCTCCTTGCGGCGGCCCACGGCCTGCGCCGGACCGAAGGAGACGGCCGGGGCGAACTGCGCGTCGGCGTCGGCGACGAACTCGGTGCCGCCGGCGTAGTCGGCCTCGCTGTAGTCCTCGGCGACCTCGGCGGCGAGCTCCGCCACCGTGTCGTCGGCGACCTCGGCCTCGGGGGTGATGTTCTCGTCGGTCACTGGGCCACCTGCTTGATCTCGAAGGGCACGGGCTGCTGGGCGGCGTGCGGGTGATCGGGACCCGCGTATACCTTGAGCTTGGAGGCGACGGCGCGGCCGAGCTTGTTGGTCGGGAGCATGCCCTTGACCGCCTTCTCGACGACGCGCTCCGGACGCGTGTCCATGGCCTTGCCGAGCGTCTGGGTCTTGAGGCCGCCCGGGTGACCCGTGTGGCGGTGGAAGACCACGCGGTCACGCTTGTCGGACGAGATCGCGACCTTGTCGGCGTTGACGATGATCACGAAGTCGCCGGTGTCGGCGTTCGGGGCGAACTGCGGCTTGTGCTTGCCGCGGAGGAGATTGGCGGCCTGGACGGCGAGTCGACCGAGCACCACGTCGGTGGCGTCGATGACGTACCAGGCGCGCGTCACGTCCCCGGGCTTGGGGGTGTACGTGGACACAGGCGATACCTCTGTTGTCTCGTGGGCTGCCGGCCGGGCGGGCGCCCTCCCCCTCGCACGGCGGCCGGTTGTGACCCGTGCGAGGCGGTCCACCGCCCCACGAGGTGGGACGGCCCGGACGCCGACGGTCAAGACTACCGGTCGGCGGGCACGGACTCCAAGTCGCGGCATCGGTTAGACTCTCCCCGGTTCCCGCCCTCGTAGCTCAGTGGATAGAGCACGGCTCTCCTAAAGCCGGTGTCGGAGGTTCGATTCCTCTCGGGGGCACCACGTCCCACCCGCCCCTGCCGGCCGGGTTCCGCGGACCGGACGCCGCCGGCCGCGGCGTGAACGCTACGTGCGCCAGGTCCGCGCGAACGTGCCGGTGAGCGCGTAGATCGGCAGGCCGATGAAGAGGTTGACCACCGCGGCGGCCAGCCCGTCGAGCAGGCTGGGCGTGATGAGCAGGGGCAACGCGACCGCGGCGACGATCGTCAGCCCGATGATCCAGCCGAAGAAGCCGCTCGGGTTGGGCGTTCCGACGTGCAGGAGGAACCACAGCAGGCCCGCCACGAGCGCGGCGACCGCGCCGTAGATCGCGTACATCGTGGGCGTGTTGCCGCCGTTGGCCCAGGTGTGCCCGAAGCGGGCGAAGAGTGCGTCGACGATCCACGCGCCGAGGCCGCCCGCCAGTGCCGCGACGACGGCCGTGGCCACCACGCTGCCGACGAACCGGGTCATGTCCAGCTTCGGGCCGCCACGGCCGGGCCCGTCCACGGCCGCGCCGCCGTCGGCGTAACCCCCGTCGGCGTATCCGCCGCCCTGGTACTGCCGGTCGTCGTAGCCGTAGTCCTGGCCGGGCCGGCCCATGCGTCGCGTCTGGTCGTCCTGTCCGGGATACATCCGAGTCGCCTCCGTCTTCCGGGTCGTGGCCCCCGAGGGTAGCCGCTCACGGTCGTCGACCCCACCGACGACGCGGCCCGCCGCACCGGGAG
>DUTZ01000306.1 GCA_012841845.1 Actinomycetales bacterium
ATGAATGTAAGAACTAGCAAGCAGGGAACAGCTACCATTATAATGGGGGCACGGGAGCGACGATGAAGCGTGCGACGGACGACGGCGAGCACCATGCGGGTGGCGCCCAGGGTGAGCAGGACGACGATGCCGGTCGCGAGTGTGGGGTGCAGTCCCAGGGCGGTCCGGCCCACGACGGCGCCCAGGACCACGACGATGGCGAACTCGGCCACGGAGTCCGCCCCGTACAGGCGCTGGCGGCTGGTGGAGAGGATCACGACCAGCATCGAGTAGATGACGACCGTCGCGATGACCGTGGTGAGCACCGCGTGCCACGGCATCAGCAACTCGGAGACAACGGTGTCCGGGACGAGGGGCGCGGCGAGACTCATGCCGCGATGATGTCACCCCGCGGCGCGGCCCCACGCTCACCCGCGTGGGCGGCCCTCGCGGACCAGCAGGATCAGCCCCGCCGCCACGACGACCTGCCCGACCTGCAGCGCACCGGGCATGAGCGCGAGCTCCCACCCGGTCGCGCGGGGCGTCGCGAGCGCCACCACACACAGCGCGAGGAGCGTCACGGTGAGGATCTGCCCCCAGGCGAGCAGGCGGCGGGCCGTCGTCGTCACCACCCCTCGGACCAGAAGGGTCGCGGCCACCGCCGCGGCGAGCAGACACACCGGCACGCCGATGAGCGCCGGGAACAGGTAGAGCACCTCGAACAACGGGGAGCCGCCGACGCCCACGGCCCCGGTGGCCAGGAGCTGCGGGACGGTCCACAGCGCGATGAGCAGGGCACAGGCGGCGGTGATCCAGGAGCACGTCACCATAACCCTCACGGGCACCGACGCTACGTCACTCGCGGGTCAGTGCCTCCCCGATCGGCGTATCGCCGTCGGTGAACTCGATGGTGCGGCCCACCGTGTCCGGGCGGCGCAGGACGGCGGCGATGACCGCGGCGACCTCGTCGCGGCTCGTGGCGCGGTCCTCCCGCATGTCCTCGCCGACCCCGATCGTGTCGCGGCCGGGCTCGTCGGTGAGCTTGCCGGGCCCGAGGATCGTCCAGTGGAGCTTCGTGCCGCGCAGGTACTCGTCGGCGGCGGCCTTGGCCTCGGCGTAGGGGAAGAAGGAGGAGTCCTCGGGGACACCGTGGTCGGGCCCGGCCCCCTGGTAGGAGACCATGACGAAGCGGTCCACGCCCTCCTCCGCGCACGCGTCCATCGTGCGGATCGCGGCGTCGCGGTCCACGGCGTAGGTGCGGTCCGGGTTGCCGCCTCCGGCGCCCGCCGACCACACGACGGCGCCGGAGCCGCGCACCACCTTCTCGGCGAGCCCCGCCGCGTCGAGCTCCTCGACGTCGGCGACCACCGGGTTCGCGCCGGCCTCCCGGACGTCGTCGGCGTGGTCGGGGTTCCGGATGATCGAGTACACGTCGGTGCCGTGATCGCTGAGGATCCGGGCGACGCGGAGGGCGACCTTGCCGTGGCCACCGATGATCGTGACGGGACGCTCGAGGTTCATGCCCTCCGTTCTACTCCCCGCCGCCCCACACCGCCGACTCCGCTGAGATTCTGGTCACATTTTCCGCCGTTCCCGGTGTTCCGCGATCACAACTCGGACACGAGACCCTGAGTGAGCCATGTCGAGTTGGCCGCGTGTCGGACCCCCCGGGCATGATGGGCGGCGACTCCGGTTCGCACCGGTTCGCCCCCGTTCGTCCTTTTCGGAGTTCTGCATGTCCCTGTCCAGGTCCCGCGTCGCCCCCCGCACCGGGTTCCCGGCCCTCGCCCTGGTGGCGGTGATCGGGGCGATCCTCCTCGTCCTCACCGGCTGCACGATCCCCGTGCCCTCGGGCTCGGCCGGCGAGACCACCCCCACCGAGACCGAGGAGGCGCCCGCCCCGGCGTCGTTGACGGTCACCCCGAAGGACAAGGCCACCGGCGTCGCGGTGGTCGACGGCGTCACCGCCGAGGTGGCGAACGGCCGCATCACCAAGGCGGTCCTCACCAACGACGCGGGCAAGGTCATCGAGGGCGAGATGGCGCGCGACGGCTCCTCCTGGAAGCCCGCCGTCCCACTCGGCTACGGGCGCACCTACACGCTCGACGTGACCTACCAGGGCGCCGAGGGCGGGCCGAAGACCGACAAGCGGTCCTTCACCATGGCCAACCCGACGAGCATCGTCACCCCGAGCCTCGTCTCCTCCGGTGGCGGCGCGCTGGAGTCGGACCGCGAGTACGGGGTCGGGATCATCGTGGCCGCCAAGTTCGACCAGCCGGTGGCCGACCGCGACGCGGTCGAGGAGCACATGCACGTCACCACCGAGCCGGCCGTCGAGGGCAACTGGTTCTGGCTCAACGACTACACCGCGCACTGGCGCCCCAAGGATTTCTACGCCACCGGCACCGAGGTGAACGTGGAGCTGGACACCAACGGCCGCGACCTCGGCGGGGGCCAGTGGGGCGGCGAGAACGCCAAGGTGGACTTCACCATCGGTCAGCGCCGTGTCGCGATCGCCGACGACGCCACCAAGACCGTCACGGTCTTCCACGACCAGAAGCCCGTCATGACCATGCCCACCTCGATGGGCAAGGGCGGCTACGCCACCTACAACGGCGTGAGCATGCACTTCTGGACCCAGCGGGGCACCTACACGGTCCTCGACAAGGCCAGCTCGGTGGTCATGGACTCCTCGACCTACGGCTTCCCCATCGAGAGCGGCGGCTACAAGACCACGGTCGCGCACGGCGTCCGCATCTCCAACGACGGCATCTACTTCCACGCCCTCCCCGAGTCGATGTGGGCGCAGGGCAACACCAACGTCTCGCACGGCTGCCTCAACCTGTCCCCCGCCAACGCGCAGTGGTACTTCGACCAGGCCGTCGCCGGCGACGTCGTGGAGGTCCGCGGCACCGGCGGCCCCGAACTCGAGGTGTGGCAGAACGGCGACTGGTCCGTGCCGTGGAGTACCTGGCAGAAGGGCTCGGCGGACTGACAACCGCGCGGACCTGAAACCCCGGCGCCGTCGAGGATGCTCTGTCGTGAGGGACTCAGCGACCGGGGCCCGCGGCATCCGCGGCCGCGTTGAGCACGCCCGCCACCCGCTCGGCCCCGGCCGGCCCGCCCGCCCCGGCTTCCGGCACCCCGAGGCGCACGGACCGGCCCGAGCCCATCGCGACCAGGACACCCGGCCCCCGGCCCGTCGCGAGCAGCACCGAACCCCGGCCGGTGAGGCGATAACCGACGCCGCCGTGGGCCCACGGGTCGATCGTGGTGACGCTTGCGGCGGCGAGCTCCCGGGCGTCGACTCGGAGGAGTTCCATGCCCGCCTGCCGCACGCTCAGTCCGTCGGGACCGACGTGGACCACGAACGGCAACACCACGACGAGCGCGGGCAGCAGCACGAACGCCATCGCCACGCCGAGGCCGGGCAGGAGCACCAGCATGACCGCGACGGTGCCCACGAGGAGCGCGAGGATGCCATAGCGCCATGACGGCCCCAGCGCGAGGCGGTACTCCAGCTCGACGAGCGGGGCACGCGGCAGCGCGGGGTCGGGCCGCTCCGGGGCCGGGGCACGCGGCCGCCCGTCCACGAGCATCGCC
>DUTZ01000307.1 GCA_012841845.1 Actinomycetales bacterium
GCGAGCGGGTCCGCGGGGGCGGTGCGGCCGCGGTGCGTGACGGGGTGGCCCTGGCCCTCGGGCGGCTGGCCCGCACGCACGACGCGTGGCGGGTACGGCCCCAGCTCGAGGTCGACCCGGAGATCCTCGCGGGCCTCGACGACACCCGCGACCCGGTGCTGCGGCGGCCGGAGGGGCCGCGGCTGCCCGACGGTGTGCGACCGGTGCCGCTGCCCCCGCCGCAGGTGCCGGTCGTGACCACCCCCCGTCTCTATCTGCGGTGGCACCCGGTGCCCCCGCCGACCCTGGTGGCCCGCCGGCCGCTGGGCCCGGGGGAGTCGTTGCAACGGCTGGTGGTCCGTGGCGCCCAGGCCGCCGAGCGGCACCTCGTGCCTCCGAAGAGCACCCAGCTGGAGGCCGAGCAGCACGGCCGGTTCGACGAGGCGATCGGCTCGATCGACCCCACCGTGCACGACCGGTTCCTCGCGGTGGCGCTCAAGGAGCGCGGCACCCTGCTCGACCGGCGGATCCAGGACCTGCAGGACCCCAACGGCAGCCTGGAGCAGCCCGGCATCGCGCTGCACCAGCGGCCCGGCGCCGACCCCGACGCGGCGGTCACGCTGGACGACATCACGGCCCGGCGCGACACCCCGCTGGGGGAGGGGCAGTACGTCGTGCACGACACCGACCAGTTGGTCCTGCCCTACCTGCCCGACCCGCTGGCCGCCGGGGTGTCCCTGGTGTTCTACGACGCCGGGCCCCCGCACGTGCTGGCCGAGCCACGGGTGCTGCAGACCGTCGTGCTGCCGTACGACGGGAGGTGGCCCGAGGCGCAGCCGCTGCGGCTGGTGGTGGAGCCGGCCGAGGAACTCGGTGCCCGGCGCGAGGGCAACCTCGTGCGGGTCGGACTCCCTCCGGGGGAGCAGGTGCGGGTCGCGCTGTCCTCCAGCCTGGACGAGCAGGAGTTGCAGGTGCTGGGCCTGTGGCGCACCCACCTGGCGTCCGTCACCGGCGCGGGAGGCGGGTCCGGGTCGTCGGCCGCGCAGGACGCCCGGGCCGTGCTCGCCCGTGCCGCGTCCAACGGCTGGTTCTGGTGGCTCACCCCTTCCCACGACATGCGCCTGGTGCACGCCGTGCCCGCTCCGGTGCGGCCCCCGGAGCTGGCTGCGCTCAGCGTGCTGCTGCGCCCGCCCGGGCTCACGGTCGCCGCCCTGGCCGGGGTCGTCGACGTGCACGGCCCGAGCACCGAGCGGTTGGTGCTCGGGGCGGACTGGACGGAGTGGGTCGACGACCTGGCCGACACCGGGCCGCGCCAGGTGAGACGGCAGGACGTGGTGCTGTCGGCGCCGGTGCAGCCCCGTGAGCACTACGGGCTGCTGCACCTCGTCGACGCGGTCCTCGGGGGCGACGACGGAAGCGTCCCGGTCGTCTCGCACCGGGCGATCCAGACGTTCCCGGACACCCACCACCGCCGGGTCACCTACACCCCGCGGGGGCTGACCCGCTACGCCGAGTTCTTCACGCCCGCCGAGCTGCCGGCCCCCGACGACCCGGCCCTGGCCGGTCGGCCGCGCGAGCTGGCGGTGCCCAGCTCGGCCC
>DUTZ01000308.1 GCA_012841845.1 Actinomycetales bacterium
CCCAGGGTGGTGAGGAGCGCGACGACGACGCCGACCAGCGCCACCAGGGCCACGGCCGTCCAGCGCGCCGACGTACTCACGACGCCTCACCCAGGCCGACGAGGTCCAGCAGGTGGTCGCGTTCGGGCCCGGCCACGAGCCGGGCGGCGGCCACGGGGTCGAGCGGGCCGGCCTCGCCGGCGGACGGGCAGTCGTCGGCCAGGACGCACGCGCCGCACGCGGCGGTCCGGGCGTGGCACACGCGGCGGCCGTGGAAGATGATCCGGTGGCTCGCGTCGGTCCAGGTCGGGCGGGGCAGCAGGCGCGCCACCTCGCGCTCGATCCGCACGGCGTCGGTGAGCGGTTCCGCCGTCCAACGCCAGCGGTTCACGAGGCGGATGAAGTGGGTGTCGACGGTCAGGCCCGGGACGTTGAACGCGTTGCCCAGCACGACGTTGGCCGTCTTACGGCCGAAGCCGGGGAGCTTCACGAGGTCCTCGAGCCGTCCCGGGACCTCGCCGCCGTGTCGCTCCACCAGCGCCGCGCCGAGACCCTGGATGCTGCGCGCCTTGTTGCGGTAGAAGCCGGTCGGGCGGATGAGTGCCTCGAGCTCCTCGGGGTCCGCACCCGCGTAGTCCGCCGCCGTGCGGTAGCGGGCGAACAGGGCCGGGGTGACCTCGTTGACCCGCTTGTCCGTGCACTGGGCGGACAGGATCGTGGCCACGCTCAGCTCGAGGGGGGTGGTGAAGTCGAGCTCGCAGTAGACGTGGGGGAAGGCGCGTTCGAGATCGCGCATCATGCGCCTGGCGCGCCGGGTCCGCCCGAGGTCGGTCTCGACTCCCCTCGCGGCTGCCCCCGGACGCCGGCGCCGCCGGGCGGGAACGGTAGCGGGGTCGGGCATGTCGTCCAGAGTACGGCCCGCGTGACCCCGGATGTGGGTACGGCACCGGCAGGTCGATCCCGCGCCCTCCCCCGGGACCGTGTTTACTCGGGGGCATGCAGGGAATCCTCGTCGTCCTCGTCCCGGTTCTCATCGCCGGTTTCGCGCTGCTCATGGACCGGTTCGAGACCGCGATCCTCTCCGAGCCCGACCCGTCCGACGCCGAGGCGGGCCCCGGCCGGGCCTGAGCCCGACCCCCGCTCCGGTCCCGCCACAGCGGAATCGACCGCGGAGCACCCGCGCGTTGCCGCACCCGTGAGGACTTCACCGACTACAGTGGCATTCGCCACACGCACGCCTTGGCGCGGCCCCGTCGGGCCGGTGCCCGAAACGGAAGGTCACCCACAGTGACGATCGATCGCCGCACGGACCAGTCCGCCGAGGACGTCCTCACCCGCGCCGGCATCTTCCAGGGTGTCGAGCCGTCAGCCGTCACGGCGTTGCGTGCCGATCTCACCCCGGAGGAGTACTCCAAGGGCGACGTGATCATCCGCGAGGGCGAGCAGGGCGACAGCCTGTACATCGTCACCTCCGGCAAGGTGAAGCTCTCCCGCAAGGCGCCCGACGGCCGCGAGAACCTGCTCTCGATCCTCGGCCCGTCGGACATGTTCGGCGAGCTGTCCATCTTCGACCCCGGCCCGCGCACCTCGTCGGCCGTGTGCGTCACCGACGTCACCGTCCAGTCCATGGACCGCACCGCCCTCAAGCGGTGGATCGCCGAGCGCCCCGACATCTCGGACCAGCTCCTGCGCGTCCTGGCCCGCCGCCTGCGGCGCACCAACAACAACCTCGCCGACCTCATCTTTACCGACGTTCCCGGCCGCGTCGCCAAGGCCCTGCTGCAGCTGGCCCAGCGCTTCGGCACGCAGGAGGGCGCCAACATCCGCGTGACCCACGACCTCACGCAGGAGGAGATCGCCCAGCTCGTCGGCGCCTCCCGCGAGACGGTCAACAAGGCCCTCGCCGAGTTCGCGCACCGCGGCTGGCTGCGCCTCGAGGGCAAGTCGGTCATCATCTCGGACACCGAGCGCCTGGCCCGCCGCGCCCGCTGACCCCGCCCCGCGCCTGCTC
>DUTZ01000309.1 GCA_012841845.1 Actinomycetales bacterium
CCGAGTCGCCGATTTCGCGGGGTTACGCTCGCACACGCACACACGAAATCGGCGACCCCGCGGCCGGATCGGCAGCCCTCAGAGGGGTCGCCGACCAGGCAACGGAGTCGCCGATTCTCGGTGCGGCCGGGCGGCCGGGCCGGGGCGACCGGGCGGCCGGGCGGCCGGGCCGCCGGCGTCAGCTCAGGATCTGGCGGGCCATGACCATGCGGCAGACCTGGTTGGTGCCCTCGTAGATCTGGGTGATCTTGGCGTCGCGCATCATGCGCTCGACCGGGAAGTCGCGCGTGTAGCCGTAGCCGCCGAAGAGCTGAACGGCGTTGGTCGTGACCTCCATCGCCACGTCCGAGGCGAAGGTCTTGGAGGCGGCGGCCATGAAGCCCAGCTTGCCGCCGCGGGCGGCCACGCCGCGCTCGGCGTTGGCGGCGGCCGTGTAGACCATGAGCCGGGCGGCCTCGATCTTCATGGCCATGTCCGCGAGCATGAACTGGGTGTTCTGGAAGTCGGCGATCGCCTTGCCGAACTGCTTGCGCTCCTTGGTGTACTCCACCGCGGCGTCGAGCGCGCCCTGGGCCAGGCCGAGGGCCTGCGCGCCGATGGTCGGGCGGGTGTGGTCGAGCGTCTGCAGCGCGGTCTTGAAGCCGGTGCCCGGCTCGCCGATGATCCGGTCGCCCGGGATCCTGCAGTTCTCGAAGTACAGCTCGGCGGTGGGCGAGCCCTTGATGCCGAGCTTGCGCTCCTTGTTGCCCACGACGAAGCCCTCGTCGCTCTCGTGGACCATGAACGAGGAGATGCCGTTGGCGCCCTTCTCCGGGTCGGTCACGGCCATGACGGTGTACCAGGAGGACTTGCCGCCGTTGGTGATCCAGCACTTGGAGCCGTTGAGGACCCAGCCGTCGCCGTCGGCCTTCGCCCGGGTCTTCATGGCCCCGGCGTCCGAGCCGGCCTCACGCTCGGACAGCGCGTAGGAGGCCATCTTGCCGGCGACGAGGTCGGGCAGGACCTGCTGCTTGAGCTCGTCGGAGCCCTGCAGGATGAGGCCCATGGTGCCGAGCTTGTTGACGGCCGGGATGAGCGAGGACGAGCCGCAGACGCGGGCCACCTCCTCGATGACGATGCACGTGGCCACCGAGTCGGCGCCCTGGCCGTCGAACTCCTCCGGGACGTGGACGGCGTTGAAGCCGGAGTTGTTGAGCGCCGCCAGGGCCTCCTCGGGGAAGCGCTCGTTCTCGTCGACGTCCGCGGCGTGCGGCGCGATCTCCTTCTCGGCGAGCGCGCGGATGGCGGCGCGCAGCTCCTCGTGCTCCTCCGCCGGGGCGTACAGGTCGAAGTCGGCGTTACCGGACATGGTCGGTCCTCCCTGAGGGGTGCTCGTGTGCGGGGTCGCGCGGCGCGGTCGCCGGGCGCGCGTCTGTCCGTCAGTATCGTCGCGTCGCCGGGTGGGCCGCGCCCGGTCACTCAAGTTACCAGCCGGTAACCCCCTGTTCGGTGGGGCCGCGCGGGCCCACGCGCTCTCAGCCGAGGAGTTTCTCGCGCAGCGCGGCGTCCTTGCGCTCGACCATCTCCTCGAGGTCGGCCTGGAAGCGCTCCATCCGCGCGAGCAGTTCGGGGTCGGAGGCGGCGAGGATGCGCACCGCGAGCAGCCCCGCGTTGCGCGCGCCGCCGATGGACACGGTGGCCACTGGGACGCCGGCCGGCATCTGGACGATCGACAGCAGCGAGTCCATGCCGTCGAGGTGCTTGAGGGGCACCGGAACGCCGATGACCGGCAGCGCGGTGGCCGAGGCGACCATGCCCGGAAGGTGCGCGGCGCCGCCCGCGCCGGCGATCACCACCCGCACGCCGCGGCCGGCGGCGGTGCTCGCGTAGTCGAGCATCTTCTGCGGCGTGCGGTGCGCCGAGACCACCCCCACCTCGAAGGGGATGCCGAACTCGGCGAGCGCCTCGGCGGCGGCCTCCATGGTGGGCCAGTCGGAGTCGCTGCCCATGATGAGGCCGACCTGCGGCCCGCCCTGCTGCGTGGTCATGTGGGTCCCTTTCGCGAGTGGTCTCGTGGGGTCGTGGGATCAGCGCGCGAAGTCCCCGACCGGCGCCCCCGAGTGGGGGTCCCAGCCGTCGGCCCACTCGCCGTGGGAGAGCCAGTGGGCGGCGAGCTCGGCCACCGCGCGCACGGCGGTCACCTGCTCGGCGTCGTCGGGGTCGACGCCGGGGTCGGCGAGGACGTTGACGTGGCCGATCTTGCGCGCCGGCCGCTCGGACTTGCCGTACAGGTGCACCTTGGCGTGCGGGAAGCGGGCTCCGAGGTGGTGGATCCGCTCGTCCATGCTCATCGCCGGGGCCTCGGGGGCGCCCAGCACGTTGGCCATCACCACGACGGGCGCGGTGGGGACGGTCGACCCCAGCGGGTAGTCGAGCACCGCCCGCAGGTGCTGCTCGAACTGGCTGGTCACCGCGCCGTCCATGGTCCAGTGGCCCGAGTTGTGGGGGCGCATGGCCAGCTCGTTGACGAGCACGCCGGGCCGCCCGTCGGCGCCGGTCACCTCGAACAGCTCGACGGCCATGACGCCGGTGGCGTCGAGGTGCTCGGCCAGGCGCAGGGCCGTGGCCTGGACGGCCGAGCGCAGGTCCTCGGGCAGGCCGGTCGCCGGCGCCACGACGACCGCGCACTGGCCGTCGCGCTGGACGGTCTCGACGACCGGCCACACGGCGCCCTGGCCGAACGGCGAGCGGGCCACGAGCGCGGAGAGTTCGCGGGTCCACGGCACGCGCGCCTCGGCCATCATCGGCACGCCGGCCGCGAGCTGCTCGGCGGTGATCCGCTCGGCCTCGTCGAGCGAGTCCGGCATCCACACGCCGCGGCCGTCGTAGCCGCCGCGCGCGGCCTTGAGGACGATCCACCCCTCCTGCTCAGCGTGGAAGCGCCGCACGTCCTCGACCGACTCGACGCCGGTGAACGGCGGGACGGGCGCGCCGGCCTCGGCGAGCGCGCGCCGCATGACGAGCTTGTCCTGCGCGTGGATGAGCGCCGAGGCCCGCGGGCGCACGTCGACGCCGGCCTCCTCGAGTTCGAGGAGGATCGCCGGCGGGACGTGCTCGTGGTCGAAGGTCACGACGTCGGCGCCGGCGGCGGCGCGCCGCACCGCGTCGGGGTCGTCGTGGGAGCCGATCACGACGTCGGGGGTCACCTGGGCCGCCGGGTCCTCCGGGTCCGCGGCGAGGACGCGCAGGGTCTGGCCCAGCGCGACGGCGGAGGCGTGGGTCATGCGGGCGAGCTGGCCGCCGCCGATCATCGCCACGACGGGCGTGCCGAGCGGGTTCCGGCGGATGCGGGGGTCGGGGTTCACGGCGTCCATCGTCTCACGGGCGGGGGCCCGCTCACCGACGCCCCGGCAGGCCCCAGCGGAACCGGGGCGCGCGGGTCGGTGGGGCGGGGGGCGGCGGCGGAGGGAGCCGCTGCAGCTCGTCGTAGACCAGCGCGTGGACCGTCGCGACGTGCGGGACGTGGTCGATCTCCACCGGCGGCAGGTGGCCGCACTCGAGGATGAGGCAGCCCGTCCCCAGCGCCCGGTCGGCCAGCGTGTGCCGGAACCGCACCGCGCTGACCCGCCGCAGCGGCACGTCGACGCCGCGCCGGGCCGACCCGGCGGGCCGGTAGAGGACCCGCTCGTCGGTCACCACGAGGGCGGTGCGGGCCCAGCGGACCGCGGGCCACAGGCCGTAGGGGACGACGACGAGGGCGTACAGCCCGGCGAGGAGGGCCCACGCCACGGATCGGTCGGCGGCGTGCACCACCTGGACCTCCACGAAGCCGCCGGCGATCCCCGCGAGTCCCGCCCCCACCACGGCGACGAGGGCGGGCCGCACCAGCGCGCGCCAGTGCGGATGGCTGTGGACGAGCAGCTCCTCGCCGGGGGCGAGCACCGAGCGCGGGAACCCCACGACTCAGCCGCCCCACCCGCCGCCGGCGGCGCGGACGTGGGTCACGTCCCCCGCCGCGACCGCCAGCTCGTCGGCGGTGCCGCCCTCGTCGTCGGGCCGCATGACGAGCCGACCCTCCCG
>DUTZ01000310.1 GCA_012841845.1 Actinomycetales bacterium
CGCCCACAGGTGCGGGTGCACGCGCCGGTCGTCGGGCGCGGACTCGTCGGCCACCACGGCCAGCAGCGGCCCCGGGTCCCGGTCGAGCAGCCGCAGCCCCTCCAGCTCCTCGATCCCCACGGCGAGCCGGTCGGTGGCGCGGGCGGTGCGGGCGACGAGTTCGCGCTGGCCGTCGTCGCCCAGCGCCTCGAGGACCGCCCACGCCGCGGCCGCCGGCTCGAGGGGCTTGGACCCCAGCAGCGTGGGGTTGACCACCGGGTACCCCGGCCAGTCCACGGTCGCGAACCACGCCGCGCGGTGCCGTGCCCGGCCGCGGCTGAGCAGCACAGACGACCCCTTGGGGGCGAAGCCGTACTTGTGCAGGTCCGCCGAGACGCTCGTCACCCGCGGCAGCTGCAGGTCCCAGGGCTCCAGGCCCGGCCCGTCGGGGCCGTCCGGCCAGAACGGCAGCACCAGCCCACCCAGACACGCGTCCACGTGCAGGCCCACGTGGGCGGTTCCCCGAGCCTCGAGCCCGGCGGCCACCTCCGCTACCGGGTCCACCACGCCGGTCGGGTACGCCGGCGCCGAGCACACCACCAGCACGGTGTCGTGGTCCACGGCCGCGAGCAGCTCCTGCGCCGAGACCCGCGCGGTCGCCGGGTCCACCTCGACGCCCACGAACCGCAGCCCGAGCAGGTGGGCGGCCTTGCGGAACGCCGCGTGCACCGTCACCGGCGCGACGATCGTCCCGCCCTCCCCGGGCGCGCGGCCGGAGACCTCACGCGCGGCCAGGCAGGCCAGGACGCAGCTCTCGGTACCGCCGGAGGTGACGGAGCCGAACACCTCGTCGTCACCACCCAGGATCTCCCGGGCCCGCCGCACGATCCCGCCGTGCACGTCCGCCACCGACCCGAACACCGTGGGGTCCAGGCCGTTGACGCCGTGCGCCAGCGCGGCGGCGCGGATCGCGACGTCGTCCAGGCCCTCGACCCCCGAGTCGTAGACGTAGGACAGCACCCGGCCGCCGGTCGTCGGCGGGTCGGAGGCGCGCAGGTCGGCCAGGCGTGCCAGGGCGGTCTCGCCGCGGGCGGCCACGCGGTCGGCCAGGGACTCGGCGCGAGAATCGGGGGTCACGGGGTCGGGGCTCACGCGGTGGCTCCTGTCGTCGGGGCGGTCCAGCGCGGGTACTCGCGCCCGAGGGCGCGGACCACCGGCAGGCTCAGGGCGGTGAGCAGCGCGGGGACCAGGGAGAAACCCAGGACGATGGCCCACCGGGCCGTGTCGGACTGCTCGGCCACGCCCCCGGACTCGAATCCCCCGACGGCGAGGAGTGCCAACACCACCACCGGGCCGAGCGCCATGGAGCCCGTCTCCGAGGCCGTCCACAGCCCGCTCATCGCGCCGCTGCGCCGGCGGCCGCCGAGCTCGCGGTCCAGGTCGGTGGCGTCGGGGAGCATCGACATCGGTAGAGCCTGCATGCCCGCGTACGCCACGCCCGCCATCGCGACCGGCAGGTGGACCCACGCCCCGGGCATCCAGCCGGCCAGGACGAGTAGCAGGCCGGCCGCCGTGAACAGCAGCGTGGCCACCGTGAGGGCCTGCACCTTGCCGCGCTTGTGCGCGAGGTTCGTCCACCACGGCATCACGATGAGCGCCGGGGCGATCAAAGCGAGGAACAGTCCGGTGAGCGCCGTCTCGTCGCCGAGGATGTATGTGGCCACGTACTGGCCGCCCGCGAGCATCACCGCGGTCGCCACGGCCTGGAGGCAGAACACGCCCACGAGGAGCCGGAAGGGGCGCGTCACCCGCAGGGCGTCGATCCCGTCGCGGTACTCGTGCGCCAGCCCGCCGGCCGGGGCGTCGGCCCGCAGCACCGTCCTGCGGCCCGCCCCGAACGTGGCCCAGAGCATGCCGAGGAGCATCACCACCGCGACCGCCGCCGCCATGAGGATGTACCCGGTCGGCCCGCCGCCCGCGGTGTCGCGGACTGCAGGCCCGCCGCCGCCCACGAGCAGGATGGTTCCCGCGAGGACCGCCACTCGCCAGGCCAGGATCGTGACCCGGTGGCCGGAGTCGTCGGTGAGCTCGGCCGGCAGCGCGAGATAGGGCACCTGGAAGCACGAGTACGCCAGCGAGGCCAGCAGGAAGAAGCCCATCACCCACAGCCCGGCCGCGCCCGTGCTCCAGCCGGTGGGGGCGGCGAAGGTGGCCACGAACAGCAGCGGCAGCGCCAGCGCGCCGCCCAGCATGAGCCCCGTCCGGGAGCCCCTGCGGAACGACGCCCGGTCCGACAGCGCACCGATGAGCGGATACGCGAGCACGTCCACGAGCTTGGGAACCAGCACCAGCACCGTGGCCAGCGCCGCGGTCACACCGATCGAGTCCGTGAGGTAGTAGGCCAGCACCAGGCCGGGCAGGGTGCCGAACGCGCCGGTGCCGAGGCTGCCGGCCGCGTACGAGGCGAGCAGCGAACCGGAGGGGGCGGCGCCCGCGGCCTCGGGGGCGGCGTCGGGGCGGGTCGAGGTCATGGCCTCGACCCTAGGGCCGCGCGGGAGAGCGCACCCGGGTAACAGCGATGATGCTCTCCAACAGCGGCTATGCACGCTGTTGGCGAGCGATAGCGCTGTTGGAGGGGTGGGTCGGCGCGCCGGGGGGCGGGGAGTCAGCCGCGCCAGTCGAAGGTGTCCGGGTCCGGGCCCGAGCGCGTGCCGTCGTGCAGCGCCGAGACCGACGCCATCTGCTCGTCGGTGAGCGCGAAGTCCAGCACGTCGAGATTCTCGCGCATCCGCTCCGGGCTGGAGGACTTGGGAAAGACGATGTCGCCGCGCTGCAGCACCCACCGCAGCACCACCTGCGACACCGTGCGCCCGACCTGTTCGGCGAGCGCCTCGAGCTGTGGGTCGCCGAACACCCGGCCCTGGGCCAGCGGACTCCACGCCTCCACGGCGATCCCGCGCTCGGCGCACGCGGCCCGCGTCTCGTCGTTGACGAAGTACGGATTGGACTCGATCTGGTCCACCACCGGCCGGGACAGCCCCGCCTCGGCCAGCCGGTCCAGGTGCGCCGACTGGAAGTTGGACACCCCGATCGAGCGGACCGGGTAGTCGGCCCGGATCTCCTCCATGACCTCCCACACGCGGGCGACGTCGGCGTGCATGGCCAGCGGCCAGTGCACCAGGTAGAGGTCGATGTGGCCGCAGTCGAGCGACTCCAGCGAACGCTCGGTGGCCTCCCTCGCGGCCGCGCGCTCGTGGAACTCGTTGCTCAACTTCGTCGTCACATAGAGCTCGTCCCGCGCCACACCCGACGCGGCGACGGCGCGGCCCACGCCCTCCTCGTTGCCGTACATCTGCGCGGTGTCGAGGTGGCGGTAACCGGA
>DUTZ01000311.1 GCA_012841845.1 Actinomycetales bacterium
CACCCTCCTCGGCGGTGCCGCGGTGCCCGCCGCCGTGCTCGGGGCGCCCGTCGCGGCCGCGCACGCCGTGCTCCTCGCCTCGGACCCCGAGGACGGCGCGGCCCTGGAGGCGGCGCCCGAGCGCGTCACGCTGAGCTTCAACGAGGAGATCAACCCGTCGTTCGTCACCGTCGCCGTGACCGGCGCCGACCGCACCGACCACGTGCGCGGCGAGGCCACCGTGGAGGGCGAGCAGGTCAGCGCGGGGATCGGGCCGCTGGACGACGGCGAGTACACCGTCGGCTACCGCGTGACCTCCGCCGACGGGCACGTCATCACCGGCTCCACCCGGTTCGCCGTCGGGTCACCGGGGGCTGCGGAGGGGGCCGGGGGCGGGGGCGCCGATCCGGGCCCCACCGCCACGGACGCCTCGACCGCCGAGGTCACGGCAGACGACTCCGCCACCACCGGCGTGAGCACGGCCGTGTGGGTGGTGGGCGGCCTCGCGGTGGTACTCGTCGGCGCGGCCGTGTTCCTGCTGCGGCGGGGCGACGACGGTGCCGGCGCCGGTACCGAGGGCGACGACTAGCGGCGCGGTCTAGCGGCCGGGCAGGAAGCGCATCGCGTCGGTCGCCGGGGCGAGCAGCTCCTGCCAGCGGCGGCCGGCGAGGAAGTCCGGTCCACCCATGTGGACGAGGCGCTGCGTGGCGACGGTCTGCGCCTCGGTGTACTTGAGCAGGCCCTCGTCGCCGTGCCGGCGGCCCACGCCCGAGATGCCCATGCCGCCCATCGGGCCCGCGACCGAGCCCCAGCCGGCGACGTAGCCCTCGCCAACGTTGACGGTGCCGGTGCGCAGGCGGGCGGCGATCGCCTCGCCCTCGGAGTCCGAGCCCGCGAACACCGAGGCGTTGAGCCCGTACGGGGTGTCGTTGGCCTTCTCGACGGCCTCGTCCACCGAGTCCACCGGGTAGATCGAGACGACGGGACCGAAGGTCTCCTCGCCGAAGCAGGTGGCGTCCTCCGGCACGTCGGCCAGGAGCGTGGGCTCGTAGAACAGCGGGCCGAGGTCCGGCCGGGGTCGCCCGCCGGTGAGGATCCGGGCCCCCTTGGCCACGGCGTCCTCGACGTGCGCGGTGACGGTCTCGAGCTGGTCGCGGGAGATGAGGCTGCCCATCTCGGCGCCGAACTCGTAGCCGGGGCCCAGGCTCATGGCGCGGATCCGCGCGGTGAGCTTCTCGATGAGCTGCTGCTCCACCGACCGCTCCACGTACACCCGCTCCATGGAGATGCACAGCTGGCCGGAGTTGGAGAAGAACGCGCGGGTCGCGACCTCGGCCACGGTGTCCAGGTCCGCGCCCGCGGTGACGATCATGGCGTTCTTGCCGCCGAGCTCGGCGGAGAAGCCGATGAGCCGCTCCCCGCACTGCCGGCCCAGCGTGCGCCCGGTCTCCGAGGAGCCGGTGAACATGAGGTAGTCCACGTTCTCGACGATCGCCGTGCCCACGACGCGGCCCGACCCGGGCACCACCTGGAACAGGTCGCGCGGCAGGCCGGCCCGGTACAGCATCTCCGCTCCGGCGAGCGCACAGAACGGGGTGATCGAGGCGGGCTTGATCACGACGGCGTTGCCGGCGGCGAGCGCCGCGATCGCGTCGGTGACGGCGAGGTTGAGCGGGTAGTTCCAGGGGGCGATCACGCCCACCACGCCCTTCGGGTGGTGGCGCACGACGGCCTTGGTGAGCCCCGGCAGCATGCCCGGGACCCGCTTGGGCTTGAGCAGGCCGGGCGCCGCGGAGGCGTAGTGACGCGCCGTGATGAGGCAGTCGAGCACCTCCTCCTGCGCGGAGGCCCGGTTCTTGCCGGTCTCGGCCTGGACGATGTCCATGAGCTCCTCGCGGTGCCTCATGACCTCGGTCGCGAACCGCTCGAGGACCTTGACCCGCTCCTTCGGGCTGCGCTCGGCCCACGCGACCTGGGCGGCGCGGGCGCGTTCGACGGCGGCGACGACGTCGTCGGCGGTGCCCTCCGGGATCTCGGCGAGGGGCTCGCCGGTGAACACCTCGTGGACGACGCCGGCCTTCCGGCTCTCGGGGTCGGCCCGGAAGTCCGGGATCGCGACGAGGTCGCGGAGACGGTCGTACACGTGCGGCGCGGGACGGCTCATGCGCCCGAGGTTACCGGCGCGCGGGGTGGGGAGGGCACCGGTGCTTGACCCTGACGCCGCGTCAGGCCCGAACGTGAACGCCGTGAGAGATGCTGGAGTGATGAGCACGGACACGGGACGCGGCGCGGGCCTGACCGTCGGCGCCGTCGCCGACCTCGTCGGCGTGAGCGTCCGGACGCTGCACCACTGGGACCGGATCGGCCTCGTGCCCCCGAGCGGGCGCACGTGGTCGGACTACCGGGTGTACTCCGACGACGACGTGGCCCGGATCCACCGGGTGCTCGTCTACCGGGAGCTCGGCTTCCCGCTGGCGCAGATCGGCGAGCTCCTCGACGACCCCGACGTCGACGAGGACGCCCACCTGACCCGCCAGCGCGCGTTGCTGGTCGAACGCATCTCACACCTGCAGGAGATGGTCTCCGCAGTGGATCGTCTGAAGGAGGCGAGCGCCGTGAACGCACCCCTGACCCCGGAGGAGCGGGCCGAGATCTTCGGCACCGACTGGAAGGAGGAGTACCAGGAGGAGGCCGAGCAGCGCTGGGGCGACACCCCGCAGTGGGCGCAGTCGCAGCAGCGCTCCGCGGCGATGTCCAAGGAGGACTGGAAGCGGGTCAAGGCCGAGGGTGACGCCCTGAACGCCGACCTCGGCGCCGCCAAGCGCGCCGGCGTCGCGCCGGGCTCGGACGAGGCGAACGCGCTCGCCGAGCGACACCGCGCGTCGATCTCGCAGTTCTACGACTGCACCGTGTCCATGCAGGTCTGTCTGGCCCGCATGTACGTGCAGGACGAGCGCTTCACCGCGACGTACGACACGGTCGAGCCGGGCCTGGCGTCCTGGCTGCGGGAGGTGGTCGAGGCCAACGCCCGCGCGAACGGCGTCGACCCCGACACGGCCACCTGGGGCTGACCCTGACCCGCCGCGCCCTGCCTCGCACTCCCCCGAAATCGGCGACTCCGCTGCTGGATGCGCGACCCCTGTGAGGGCCGCCGACCAGACAGCGGAGTCGCCGATTTTTCGGTGGCCGGCCGGGCGGGCGTCTGCGGGACGTCCACCAACCGCCGCCGCACGCCCGAGCCCCGCCGTACGGTCGACGACATGAGCCGCAGCCGCTGGACCGCCGCCGACCTGCCCGACCAGTCCGGACGCACCTTCGTGGTGACCGGGGCCAACTCCGGGCTCGGGCTGCAGGCCACGAACGCGCTCACCGCCGTCGGCGCCCGCGTGGTGATGGCCTGCCGCGACACCACCCGCGCCGAGCAGGCCCGGGAGGGGCTGCGGTTCCCGGAGCGGGCCGAGGTGGTCGAGCTGGACCTGGCCGACCTCGACTCAGTGCGCGCGGCCGCGGACGCCCTGGCCGGCCGGCGGCTGGACGTGCTGATCAACAACGCCGGCCTCATGAACATCCCCGAGGCGCGCACGCCCCAGGGGCACGAGATGCAGTTCGGCGTCAACGTGCTGGGCCACTTCCTGCTCACGCGGCTGCTCGAGCCGCAGCTCATCGACCGCGTGGTGTGGCTGGGCTCGATCATGCACCGGTTCGGCTCGATCGACCTCGACGACCTCGACTGGACCCGCCGCCGCTACGTCCCCATGACGGCGTACGCGGCGTCCAAGCTGGCGTGCGTGATGCTGGCCTACGAGCAGCAGCGCCGGCTCCACGCCGAGGGCTCGTCCCTCACGGCGGTCGCCGCGCATCCCGGCTATTCGGCCACCAATCTGCAGTTCCGCAGCGGCAGCCGGGTCCAGGATCTGGTGATGCACGCGGCCGAGCGCATCCCGATGCTGGTCCAGCCCGCCGAGCGCGGCGTCCTGCCCGTGCTCTACGCCGCCACGGTGCAGGACGTGCCCGGTGGCGCGTACGTGGGGCCGGGCGGCCCGGGCGAGCTCACCGGCTTCCCGACGCTCGTCCGGTCGAGCGCCGCCTCACGGGATCAGGACGTGGCGGCGGGTCTGTGGGAGCGCTGCGAGGAGATGACGACGAGGTGAGCCCCGTCTCGACCCCGTTTCCCCACCCCCGCGCGCGGTCCGTGCGCTCGCGCGGCTAGGACCGCGCGCGACGGCACGGCAGGCGCGCGGGAGCACCGGCGGTCTACGACCGGCGACCGGCTACCGGCCGCCCGCACGTGGCTCAGGCGCGGCGGTGCGCGGCGGCGAAGAGCATCCCGCCCAGGAGCACGCTCAGCACGGCCAGGCCGAGGAGCGGCTTGGAGTCGGCGCCGGTGTCTGCCAGGACGGGCGCGGCGGGGACGTTCGCCGGAGCGGCAGCGGGAACGACAGCAGGAGCCGCGGCGGCGGCCGGGCCGGAGGCCTGCACCGCGACGGGCCCCACGACCGGAGCGATCGCGAGCGCGTCAGCCGCAGGTTCGGCAGCAGCAGCCCCGGTCGCCCCGGCCTCGTCACCGACAGCCCCGGTCTCCCCGGCCTCGTCGTCGGCAGCCCCGGTCGCCACGGCCTCGTCGTCGTC
>DUTZ01000312.1 GCA_012841845.1 Actinomycetales bacterium
CCGGGTCGCGCAGGGCGGCGCGGCGGGCGGCGAGGGGGTGGGGAGAGCCGACGACGACGAGGCCGCGCACCGCCCGGGGCCGGCGATACGCCGCCGTCCAGGCCACGAAGCCGCCCTCGCCCTGGCCCACGATCACCGCGTCGGCGTGGCCGAGCGCGCGGATGAGGTTGGTGACGTCCGAGGCGAGCGTCCACGCGTCGTAGCCGCGGGGCGGCTTGTCCGAGTCGCCGTGGCCGCGCAGGTCCACGGACACGGCGTGGAAGCCCGCCTCGGCGAGCGCCACCATGGGCGCCCGCATGGTCCACCAGATGCCGCCCAGGCCGTGGATCAGCAGGACCAGCGGCGGGAGCGCGCCGGGCGGGGCGTCGGCGGGGAGCGCCTCGGCCACGTGGAGGCGGATGCCGTTGGCCGAGACGTCACGGTGCCGCCACGGGCCGTCGACCCGGACGATCGACGGGTCGGGCGGCCGGCGGGCCGGAGACCTCAGTTGCGCACCGACGGGGTGGGCGTCTCCGTGGTGCGGACCGTCCCGGCCTTGGGCGCGTTGCCGGTGGGCATGGCCAGCTTGAGGTCCTGCACCGAGTCGATCGTGCGCTGCGGCTTACGGATCTTCTTGACCTTGAGGTAGCCGAGCAGTCCGAAGATCGCGGCCAGCAGGACCAGGACCACGAAGACGATGAGGAAGCCCATCCAGTCCCACGTCTTGGTGCCGAACCACATCGAGATGAGCTTGGCCCACATGAAGACGAACGGGAAGAAGGACATCACCAGGAACAGCAGCGCGGCCACGAAGAAGCCGGAGCCGGTCGCGGCCTTCTTGACCTGATCGGTGACCTCGGTCTTGGCCAGCTCGATCTCCGCGCGCAGGAGCGTGGAGACCTGGGTGGAGGCGTTCTTGACCAGGGTGCCGATGCTCGCGTCACCGCGGCCGATGGAGTCGGCGTCGTGGAGGGGGATCGAGGCCTCGGACGGCGTGTGGGTTCCCTGGGCGTGGCTCACGATTGCTCCTTGTGTCGTCAGGTGGCGGGTGCACCGGGGTCCATCGTGCCACGGCGGGGCGCGCTCGCAAGCGCTGCGTGCCGCGCGCCCCGCCGTGGCCGATGTTCGGGGACGTCAGCCCCTCGTGCCCTTGGACTTGATCTGGTCCATGATCGTGGGGTCGGCGAGCGTCGAGGTGTCGCCGCCCTCCTTGCCCTCGGCCATGTCCTTGAGCAGGCGGCGCATGATCTTGCCCGAGCGGGTCTTGGGCAGCTCGGGGACGATCGTGATGTCCCGCGGCTTGGCGATGGGCGAGATCTCCCGGGACACCTCGGCACGCATCTCGTCGATGAGACGGCGGTTCTCGTCGTCGTCACCCCCCTGCCCCTCGCGGAGGATCACGTAGGCGACGATCGCCTGGCCGGTGGTGTCGTCGGCGGCGCCCACGACCGCGGCCTCGGCGACCGCGGAGTGGCCGACGAGTGCCGACTCGACCTCCGAGGTGGAGATGCGGTGGCCGGAGACGTTCATGACGTCGTCGACGCGGCCCAGCACCCACAGCGCGCCGTCGGAGTCCCACTTGGCGCCGTCACCGGCGAAGTAGTAGCCCTCCTCGGCGAAACGCGACCAATAGGTGTCGCGGTAGCGCTCCATGTCGCCCCAGATGCCGCGGAGCATCGCCGGCCACGGCTCGGTGATGACGAGGAAACCCTGCTCCTCGCGGGGGACCTCGGCGGCGTCGCCGTCGACGATCGCCACCTCGATGCCCGGCAGCGGCCGCATCGCCGACCCCGGCTTGCACTCGGTGACGCCGGGCAGCGGCGAGATCATGATCGCGCCGGTCTCCGTCTGCCACCACGTGTCGACGATCGGCACGTCGCCGCCGCCGATGTTCTCGCGGTACCAGCGCCACGCCTCGGGGTTGATGGGCTCGCCGACCGAGCCGAGGAGGCGGATCGACGACAGGTCGTGGGCGGCCGGGATCTCCGTGCCCCACTTCATGAACGTGCGGATGAGCGTGGGCGCCGCGTAGTAGATGGAGACGCCGTACTTCTCGATGATCTCGAAGTGCCGGTGCTCGTTCGGCGAGTTGGGCGTGCCCTCGTAGACGATGCACGTGGCGCCGTTGGAGAGCGGGCCGTAGACGCCGTAGGTGTGGCCGGTGACCCAGCCGACGTCCGCCGTGCACCAGTAGACGTCCTCGCCCACCTTGTGGTCGAAGACGACGTGGTGCGTGTACGAGGCCTGCGTGAGGTAGCCGCCCGAGGTGTGGACGATGCCCTTGGGCTTGCCGGTCGTGCCGGAGGTGTAGAGCAGGAACAGCGGGTGCTCGGAGTCGAACGCCTCGGGGGTGTGCTCGGTGGACTGCTGGGGGACGACCTCGTCCCACCACACGTCGCGGCCCTCGGTCCAGTCCACGTCGATGCCGGTGCGGCGCACCACGAGGACCGTCTGGACCGACTCGGCGTGCCCGTCCACGTCGTCGGGGGCGTCGGAGAGCGCCTCGTCCACGGCGGCCTTGAGCGGCGCCGGCTTGCCGCGGCGGAACTGCCCGTCGGCGGTGATGACGACCTTGGCCTCCGCGTCGTCCACGCGCGAGCGCAGCGCGGCGGAGGAGAAGCCGCCGAAGACCACCGAGTGCGTCAGGCCGAGGCGGGCGCACGCCAGCATCGCCACGTACGTCTCGGGCAGCAGCGGCATGTAGATGGCCACGCGGTCACCGGCCTGCAGGCCCAGCGAGGACAGGTAGTTGGCCGCCCGGCTCACCTCGTCCTTCAGCTCGGCGTAGGTGATGTCGCGCGCGTCGTCGGTCGGCTCGCCGATCCAGTGGATGGCCACCCTGTCGCCGTTGCCGGCCTCGACGTGGCGGTCCACGCAGTTGTGGGTGACGTTGAGCCGGCCGTCGACGAACCACTTGGCGACGGGGGCGTCGGACCAGTCCAGGACCTCGGACCACTCCCGGGCCCAGTCCAGACGGCGCGCCTGCTCGTCCCAGAACGCCAGGCGGTCCGCCGCGGCGTGGTCGTAGAGGTCCGCCTGCGCGTTGGCCTGCTCGGTGAACGCGGCGGCGGGAGCGTAGGAGGCGGGGTGGTCGTGTTCGGTCATCAGCGGGCTCTCCTCGGGATCGGACGCACGGTCGGGCGGCGGCACAGCGGCCGGGGAGCGTCACGGTTGCCTGCCCGGCCGACCGCTGTGAGGGTAGTCACACTACCGCCGTGGTGGCTGAGGTCACACCCGTCCGGGGGACGACGCGCCGCCCCCTCCGTGGTACCGCGAGGTCAGGCCCGGTCCGGGGACCCCGACGGCGTCGCGGCACCGGGGCCGGGCCTCTCGCCGGCGGGCTTCGCGGTGGCGGACTCCGACTGTGAGGTCGCGGGCTTCACGTCCGGCTTCGGCGCGGTCGTCGGCTTCGGCGCGGCGGCCTTGTCTGCCTTGTCCGCCTTGTCCGCCTTGTCTGCCTTGTCTGCCTTGTCCGCCTTGTCTGCCTTGTCCGCCTTCTTCCCGTCCGGCTTGTCGGCGGGCTTCGGAGTCGGCCTGGGGCCGGTGTCGGCGGCCCTCGTCGTCGTCGCGTCCTTCTCCTCCCGTGCCGCGTCGCCCTTCGCCGCGTCGCCCTTCGCCGGGCGCTTGTCGCCGCGCGCGTCCTCCGGTCCCGGGCCACGCCCCGCACCGGCACCCGCGGCCGCGCCACGCCCCGCACCCCCGTCCGCTCCGGGCTCCGCGGCGTCGCGGCTACGCGGGGGGATCTCGACGCCGTAGTGCTCGAGGAGTTCGATCTCCTGGTCGGGGGTGAGCCCGTCCTCGGTGTGGTCGGGGCGGGGGGAGTCGCGCACGGCGGAGCGGGTGTGGTCCACGTGGAGCTCGCCGTCGAGGAGCCGGGCGCCGTGCAGGGGGACGATCGCGTCGGACGAGAAGATGCCCGTGGACACGGTGGCGAAGGTGATCTTGCCGGTGCCGTCGTCCACGTACACCTGCCGGACGGTGCCGATCTTGGTGCCCGTCGAGTCGAAGGCCGTCGCGTCGAGAAGCGAGTCGAGCTGGTCCTTGAGGGTCACGTGGCCTCCGGGGGTCGAGGTGGGCGATGGGACGGGGGTGACGGCCCGCACCTGCCGATTACACCAGCTCGACAACGGTTGAGTCCGGTGATCGCGGCACGTGTCGCCGGATCGCGGCGTCGCCGATCTCGCCGGACGGGCGGGTCGGTAGCCTCGACCGGGTGACGACCGACGCGCCCGACCCCCTCGCCCCGCTGATGTCCCTGCCCGGTGTGGCGGAGGCGTCCGAGGCCGCGCGGTCGGCCCTCGCCACCGTCCACCGCCACCCCGCCAACCGGCGCGGCTGGGCCACGACGGCGGCCGAGTCGGTGCTGCGTGGGGCGCGGGCCTCGGCGGGTGTCGAGGGGGCGTCGGTGCGGCTCGACGGCG
>DUTZ01000313.1 GCA_012841845.1 Actinomycetales bacterium
AAGTGGGCCAACGCGGCCCGCGCGGCGGCCAAGCAGTCGCGGCGCGCGTGGGAGCCGGAGATCGCCGAGCCCGTCGACGCCGCCGGGCTGGTCGCGCTCGTGACGGGGGAGGTCGCGGACGGCTCCGCCGTCCTGGTCCTGCACGAGGAGGGCGCGGTCCCGTTGGCCCACGCGGTGACCGGCACGGCGCCGCCGGACAGGGTCGTCCTCGTCGTCGGGCCCGAGGGCGGGGTCTCCGGGGAGGAGCTCCGGGACCTCACCGCCGCCGGGGCCGTCGCCGTGGTCCTGGGCCCCGAGGTCCTGCGGACCTCCACCGCCGCCGCGGTCGCGTTGGGCGCGCTCGGCGTTCTCACCCCGAGGTGGTCGGACCCGGGGACTACACTCGACCCATCGGACCCGTCCACCAGGAAGTGATCGTCGTAGCCTCTCCGCAGAACCCCGACCAGCAGGCCCGCACCGCGGTCCAACTCGACCCCGACCTCGCCATGGCCGTGCTCGGCGCGGCGGACGCCAACCTCCGCGCGCTCGAGGAGCTGCTCGACGCGGACCTCCACGTGCGTGGCGGCACCATGACCATCTCCGGCGAGCCGGACGCCGTGGACACCGCGTCCCGGGTGGTCGCGGACCTGCTGCGCCAGGCGCGGCGCGGCGTGGGGATCACCCCGGCCTCGGTGCGCCGCTCGGTGGAGATCCTCGCCGACCAGGGCCCGCTCACGCCCGAGGAGGTGCTGGGCACCGACGTGCTGAGCCGGCGCGGCGGCATGATCCGGCCCAAGACGGTGGGGCAGAAGCGCTACGTCGATGCGATCGACGACCACACGGTGGTGTTCGGCCTCGGCCCCGCCGGCACCGGCAAGACCTACCTCGCCATGGCCAAGGCGGTGGCCGCGCTGCGCGCCAAGGAGGTCAGCCGGCTCATCCTCACGCGGCCCGCGGTCGAGGCGGGGGAGCGGCTCGGCTACCTGCCGGGCACCCTGCACGAGAAGATCGACCCGTACCTGCGGCCGCTGTACGACTCACTGCACGACATGATGGACCCCGAGACCATCCCCAAGCTCATGGCGGCCGGGGTGATCGAGGTGGCGCCGCTGGCCTACATGCGCGGGCGCACCCTCAACGACGCGTTCATCATCCTCGACGAGGCGCAGAACACCACGCCCGAGCAGATGAAGATGTTCCTCACCCGCCTGGGCTTCGGCTCCAAGATCGTGGTGACCGGCGACATCACGCAGATCGACCTGCCGGGCGGCCAGCGCTCGGGCCTCAAGGTGGTGCGCGACATCCTCACCGGGGTCGACGGCATCCACTTCTCCGAGCTCACCTCGCGCGACGTCGTGCGGCACGAGCTCGTGGCCCGGATCGTGGACGCCTACGCGACCTACGAGGAGCGCCGCGAGCGGGGCGAGGACCCCGCCGGGGCCAACCGCGCCGAGCGCCGCGCCACGATCCGCCGCCGCCCGCAGTCCGCGGAGGGCCGGGCGCAGCGCGAACGCCGCGCCGCCGAGCTGCGGTCCGGGGGACACGACGAGAACAGGGAGCACCGCCACCGATGAGCATCGAGGTCGCCAACGAGTCGGGTGTGGAGGTCGACGAGGCCGAGCTCGTCGACGTCGCCGCCTTCGTCCTGTCCCGCATGGACGTCCACCCCGCCGCCGAGCTGTCGATCACCCTGGTGGACAAGGACACCATGGCCGACCTGCACGTGACGTGGATGAACCTGCCCGGCCCCACCGACGTCATGAGTTTCCCCATGGACGAACTCGCGCCCGGCGGCCGGCCCGACCTGCCGGACCCGGGGCCGGCCATGCTCGGCGACATCGTGCTGTGCCCGGCGTTCGCCGCCGACCAGGCCGCCAGTTCCGGGCACCCGCTCGCCCACGAGCTGGCCCTGCTCACCGTGCACGGCTGCCTGCACCTGCTCGGCTACGACCACGCCGAGCCGGCGGAGGAGCGCGAGATGTTCGGCCTGCAGAACGAGCTGCTGGGCGAGTGGTACGACCGCCGCGACGACGCGCCGGACGGGGACGCCTGAGCCGTGGACGAGACCCTCGGTATGGCCGTCGCGGCGATCCTGCTCGTCCCCACCGCCGGCCTCTTCGCCGCCCTCGACGCGGCCCTGAGCACGGTGTCGGTGGCGCGGGTGGAGGAGATGGCCAAGGAGTCGCGCTACGGCGCCACCCGGCTGTCCCGGATGCTGCGCAACCGCCCCCGCTACATCAACGTGGTGGTGCTGCTGCACTCGCTGTGCCTGGTGGCGGCGGCGGTGCTGTTCACCGAGGTGTTCATCGAACTCCTCGACTCCACCGCGTGGGGCATCGTCGCGGCCGTGGGCGTGACGACCGTCGCCGCGTACGTCGTGGCCGGGGTCGGGCCGCGGACGCTGGGTCGCCAGCACGCGTACACGCTCGCGCTCGGCTCGTCGATGCCGGTCTCCGTGCTCGGCGTGGTGCTCGGGCCGGTGGCCGGCCTGCTGGTCGGGGTGGGCAACGCCGTCACCCCGGGCCGCGGCTTCCGCAACGGGCCCTTCGCCTCGGAGATCGAGCTGCTCGAGATCGTGGGCATGGCCCGCGACCGCGGCGTGGTGGCCGACGACGAGTCCCGCATGATCCAGTCCGTCTTCGAGCTCGGCGACACCACCGCGCGGGAGGTCATGACCCCGCGGCCCGAGATGGTGTGGATCGAGTCGGACAAGACCGTCGGGCAGGCCGCGCGCCTCGCCGTCAAGTCCGGCTACTCGCGCATCCCGGTGGTGGGCGAGGACGCCGACGACGTGGTGGGCGTGGTCTACCTGCGCGACCTCGTGGCGCGCCTGGAGGACCCGGACGGCCGGGCGGCGCCGATCGCCGACGTCATGCGCGAGGCCGTCTTCGTCCCCGACTCCAAGGCCGTGGACGGGCTCCTCGCCGAGATGCAGCGCGACCGCAACCACCTCGCGATCCTCGTCGACGAGTACGGCGGGATCGCCGGGCTCGTGTCGATCGAGGACATCCTCGAGGAGATCGTCGGCGAGATCGTCGACGAGTACGACACCACCGAGGTGCCGCCCCACGAGGAGCTCGGCGACGGCCGCTACCGGCTGTCCGCCCGGCTCGGGATCGACGAGGTGGCCGAGCTGTTCGGGATCGAGTTCCCGGACGAGGTGGCCGAGGAGGTCGAGACCGTCGGCGGCCTGCTCGCCCTCGAGCTGGGCCGCGTCCCGCTGCCGGGCGCGCACGTGGTGTCGTCGGGCCTGGACCTGCGGGCCGAGGGCGGGCACGACCGCCGCGGCCGGGTGAAGGTGGTCACGGTGGTGGCGCAGCGCACCGGTGACGACGACGAGGACGACCGCCGCGACGAGGAGAGCGACCGATGACCACGCCCGAGGGCTTCCGCAGCGGGTTCGTCAGCTTCGTGGGCCGGCCCAACACGGGCAAGTCCACCCTGACCAACGCGCTGGTCGGCGAGAAGATCGCCATCACCTCCGCCAAGCCGCAGACCACCCGCCACGCGATCCGCGGGCTCGTCCACCGGCCGGACGCGCAGATCATCCTCGTGGACACGCCCGGGCTGCACCGTCCCCGCACCCTGCTCGGCGAGCGGCTCAACGCGCTCGTCGAGGACACGTACTCCGACGTCGACCTCATCGGCCTGTGCATCCCCGCCGGGGAGCGGATCGGCCCCGGCGACCGCTGGATCCTCGAGCAGGTCCGCAAGCTCTGCCCCGACACCCCGATCCTGGGCGTGGTGACCAAGATCGACACGGTCTCGCGGGCCAGGGTCGCCGAGCAGCTCCTCGCGGTGTCGCGGCTCCTCGGGCCGGACTCGGAGGTGGTGCCGGTGTCGGCCACGTCGGGCGAGCAGGTGGACGTGGTGGCCGACGTCATCGCCTCACTCCTGCCGGAGGGCCCGCAGTTCTATCCCGAGGACGTGGTCACGGAGGAGTCCGACGAGACCCGCATGGCCGAGCTCATCCGGGAGGCCGCGCTCGAGGGCGTGCGGGACGAGCTGCCGCACTCGATCGCGGTGACGATCGAGGAGGTGCTCCCGCACGAGGGGCGCGACGACATGGTGGACGTCCACGCCACCGTCTACGTGGAGCGGCAGAGCCAGAAGGCGATCGTCCTGGGCAAGGGCGGCTCCCGCATGCGCGAGGTGGGCACCCGCGCCCGCGCCGGGATCCAGGAACTGCTCGGCACCAAGGTGTACCTGGACCTGCACGTCAAGGTGCTCAAGGAGTGGCAGCGCGACCCCAAGATGCTGGGGCGGCTCGGCTTCTAGCCGTCCGGCCCTAGCCGGTGAGGGCGGCCCGGAGGACCCCCACGATGTGCTCCTGCGCCCGCCGCCCCTCGGGCGAGGGGTGCAGCGGGTGCACGTGGAGCTGCCCGGGCTCCTCCCGGTAGTCCACCTCCACGCCGGCGGCCCGGGCCGCCGCCACCAGCAGCCGGGTGTCCGGCATGCAGATGTCGCGGGTGCCGCCGGTGATCGTCAGCGGGCCCAGGCCCGTGAAGTCGCCGTGCAGCGGGCTCACGCGCGGGTCGTCGAGCGGCAGGTCGGCGCGCCAGGCGGCGATGAAGACGTGGGTTCCGGGCCGCTCGAGCCACGGGTCGCTCGGCTGCACCAGGTCGATCTGGGGGTTGTCCAGCGCGAGGTCGACCGCGGGGGAGAGCAGGACCGTGGCGTCCAGGGGCGCGGCCCCGCGGTCGCGCAGCGTCAGGGCCGCCGACAGCGCGATCTGGCCGCCGGCGCTGTCGCCGCCCACCGCCACCCGGCCGTGCTCCGCCCGGGCCTCCTCCACGAGGTCGGCCACGGTGTCGACCACCTCCGCCGCGGTGCCGCGGGGGACCAGCGGGTAGATCGGGACCACCACCCGGGTGCCGGCCTCGGCGGCGATCCGGGCGCAGAGCTGCCAGTGCTGGCGCGCGATCTCCCGGGCCCACGCGCCGCCGTGGACGTAGACCAGCGTGCCCCGGGCCGGGGTGTCCCGCGGGGTGAGCGTGTACACCGGCCAGGTGCCGCGGTCGGTGCGCTCGAGGCGCACGTCGCGGCGCAGCCGTGCCGGCGGGCCGTAGGACTCGGGGCGCAGCGGGGCCTCGTCGAGGTGGCGGCGGGCCCGCGCGGCGTCGGCGAGGAGGCGCTGCCGGCCGGTGGCGCGGATGTAGAGCGGTACCAGGCGGGACACGAGACTCGGCATGCGCCGGGACTCTACCTGCCGGGCCGGGCCGCGTGGCCGCTTCTCGCGGGGGCCGCCGGGGTGGGAGACTGGACGCCGACATCCGCGCGGACGACGGGGAGGAGGCCGCGATGCACCCGTTCACGGACACCGGGCTCGTCGTGCGCACCCACGACCTCGGCGAGGCCGACCGGATCGTCACCCTGCTCACCGAGCGCCACGGCCTCGTCCGCGCGGTGGCCAGGGCCGTCCGCCGCACCCGCTCCCGGATGGGGGCCAGCCTCGAGCCGTTCGCGGTGGTCGAGGCCCAGATCGCGCCCGGCCGCGGGAACAGCGGCCTGGCGACGATCCGCCAGGCCGCCA
>DUTZ01000314.1 GCA_012841845.1 Actinomycetales bacterium
CGATGCTGGACCGCGTCTGGCCCGGCACGCGGGCGCTGGTGCAGATGCATCTGGACGCCGGGCAGCAGGTGTGGCTGGTCACGGCCACGCCGATCACGCCCGGGGCGGCCTTCTTGGCGGCCTTGCGCACGGTGCGGAAATCTTTCACGTCCCAGCCGTTGTTGCGCGCGTACTGACGCAGCCGCGAGTCCGGGTTGATCGCCACGGGGTTGCCCACGAGCGTGAGCATGGGCATGTCGTTGAAGCTGTCCGAGTAGGCGTAGCACTTGGACAGGTCGAAGCCCTTGGACTCGGCGAGCGCCGACACGGCGTGCGCCTTGCCGGGGCCGTGGAGGATGTCGCCCACGAGGCGGCCCGTGTAGACGCCGTCGACGCTCTCGGCGACGGTGCCCAGCGCCCCGGACAGGCCGAGTCGGGTGGCGATCACCTTGGCCAGCTCGACGGGTGTCGCGGTGACGAGCCAGACCTGCTGGCCCGCGTCGAGGTGCATCTGCACGAGCGCGCGGGTGCCGGGCCAGACGCGGTCGAGCATCGAGCCGTCCACGACCTCCTCGCTCAGCGCGATGATCTCCGAGACGTCGTGGCCCTTGACGAAGCTCAGGGCCTTCTCGCGGCCGGCGGCCACGTCGTCGGCGTTCTCCTTGCCGGAGACGCGGAACTTGAGCTGCGTCCACGCCATGTCGGCGATGTCGCCCACGCCGAAGAACTTGTGCTTGGCCAGCCCGCGGGCCAGCAGGATGATCGAGGCGCCCTGGATGAGCGTGTTGTCCACGTCGAAGAACGCGGCCACCTCGGGGTCCGGGACGTACGGCTCCTCCGGGTGCGCGGCCTCCGCCTCGGCCCGGGCCTCCTCCCCGAGGTGGACGGCGTTCCTGGCCGACGCCTCACCGGCGACCCGCTGCGCGCGGTGGTTGCGGCGGCGCCACACCAGGCGGCCGAAGGCGCTCATGACGTCGGCGCGGCCGGGGAGGCGGAACCGGTCGGAGCCGCCCTCGGCGTCGGGATCGGAGTCCTCGTCGTCGTCCCCGGACCCCGGCTCGGTCTCCACGGTGGGGTCGGCGTCTAACGCCGCTCCGGGGTCGAGGTCGGGGTCGTCGGCGTGGCGCGACTCCGCGTCCGGGGCGGGCACGGCCCCGGGCTCGTGCTCGGCGTCGTGCTCGCCGTGGTGGTCGCCGTCGTTCACCGGGGCCTCCTCGACTCGGCGGGACCCCAATACTAGGGCGGTTCCGCGCCCTCGTGCACCATCGAGGCATGGTTCACAGGGTCACGCTGCTCGTCCGCGAGGGGTGCGGGAGCTGCGTCCGCGTCCACGGCCAGCTGGTTCCCGTGTGCGCCGAGGCGGGCGCGGTGCTGGAGGTGGTGGACGTGGACCACGCCGCGGACCCGGAGCTGCGGCTGGAGTACGGCGACCGGCTCCCGGTGGTGTTGCTCGACGGCGAGGAGCACTCGTGCTGGGAGGTCGACGACGAGGAACTGCGCACCGACCTCGCGCGCCCGGAGCCGTTCACCGGCTGAGGGGAGGCGCCCGTCCGCCGGGGCCGACACGGTGTCGACGGGGCCCGCGGGGCATAGCATCCGGCCCGTCGACGGTTTTGTCCCGGGGTGTCGTGCGGGTTACGGTGGAGCGCGTTACCCGCCGCACGGGGGCATCCGCCCGCGTCGGCACGACAGGGGGTCCCACCTGGGATTCCCTGTCCTCTCCCCGTGCGCATCGACAGGAGACGACCGACCGTGGCCCAGCGTCCCGCGAGTGAGATCGGCGGCGCGCCGTCGTCACCGCACGCAGGGTCTCCCATTCTGGCACGGGCACATTTCCGGCTCTCGCGCAGGGGTCCGTCGCGCAGGGGTCGCCCGTGAGCATCCTGCTCGTGGGGATCTCCCACCACAGCGCGCCCGTGGCGCTCCTGGAGTCGGTGGCGATCGCCGAATCCGACCGCGACCGGCTCACCGAGGAGCTCATCGCCGGCGACCGCGTCGACGAGGCCATGATCGTCACGACCTGCAACCGGGTCGAGGTCTACGCCGCCGTCGACGCCTTCCACCCCGCCCTCGACGACGTGGTGGCGCTGCTGTCCCGCCACTCCGGGCTGCCGGTGGACGAGCTGAGCCGACACCTCTACATCCGCTACTCCGAGTCGGCGGCCGAGCACCTGTTCTCCGTGGCCTCCGGCCTGGACTCGATGGTGGTGGGCGAGCAGCAGATCATCGGCCAGATCCGCACCGCCTACCAGTCGGCGTCCGATATCGGGGCGGCCGGAACCACCCTGCACCGGCTCGCGCAGCAGGCGCTGCACGTGGGCAAGCGCGTCCACACCGAGACCGACATCGACTCGGCCGGCGCCTCCGTGGTGTCGGTCGCGCTGGACCGCGCCGCCGAGATCCTGGCGGGGGACCGGGCCGCCGGCGCGGACTCGGACGCCCCGGCCGGGCGGCGCCTCGACGGGCGTCGCGCGGTGGTGCTCGGCGCCGGCGCGATGGGCGGCCTCGCCGTCGCCCAC
>DUTZ01000315.1 GCA_012841845.1 Actinomycetales bacterium
GCGGTCCCGGTGAACACGCCGAAGAGCGCGGCCATCCGTGAGGTCGCGGAGCGCGGCCCCGTCGTCACCGCCCGGCCTCGGGCATCGGCAGGTAGCCGTCCTCCACCGCCCTCTTGTAGAGGTCCATCTTGCTGCGCGCGGGCCGCCCGGACTCGGCGTACTTGGTGCGGATCCGGGCCACGTAGTCCTGCACGGTCTGGGGGGACAGGTGGAGCATGGCCGCGACGGTGCCGGCGTCCTCGCCGGAGGCGTAGAGGGAGAGGACCTCGCGCTGGCGGTCCGACAGGCCCACGGCCGGCAGGTCCGGGTCGCCGTCGATCGCCGCCGCCCAGTCCAGCCCGGGCACCGTCTCGCCGGAGGCGGCGGCCCGGATGGACGCCACGATGTCGGAGGCGGCCTCGGACTTGCGCAGGACCCCGCAGATGCCGGCCTGCGCGGCGCGTCGGATGTGGTACGGGTTCTCGGCGGAGGTGAAGGCGAGGATCGGGGCCCCGGTCTCGTGCAGGGCGTGCACGTTGAGCTCCGGGGAGGAGCCGTCGGACAGGCGCAGGTCCAGCAGGACCAGGTCCACGTCGACCCCGGCGGCGAGGAACTCCGGGACGGTGGCGCCCGACCACACGAGTTCGAGGTCGGGGACGTCGGCGAGCATGGCCCGGAGCCCGAGCAACACGGTCTCGTGGTCGTCCACGAGCGCCACTCTGATCACGTCGGTCCTCTCGTCGCCCCGGTCGCTCTCTCCCCGAATTATCGGTGTTCACCGCACGCGCGTGCGGCGATTGGTCCGCGGTGTCGTACGAACGTAGGACACGGTGGATCAGTCGCGCGGGGGTCTGTGCGCGGCCGCGGCCTCGGAATCAACGCCGCTCGGTGCGGCGGCCGCGGCGTCGCGGGCCGCCTCGGCCCGGGCCGAGCCGGTCCGCAGTTCGATGCGGGGCAGGAGGGCAAGGATCGCGGCAGCGGCCACGGCGAGGATCCCGGCCACCAGGTAGATCTCGGACATGCTCAGCGCGTAGCCCTGCTCGAAGGGGTTGGCGACGAGCTCGGGGAGCCGGTTGATCACCGACGAGTCCTTGGTCACGGACTCGAGGGCGGCCGTGCCGGTCGCGGGGTCGGCGAGGCCCCGGAGGATGCCGAGCGCGGCCGGATCCTGCTGCAGGGCGGGGTCGGCGAGTCCCTCGCGGACCCCGGCGGCGAGGCTGCCGTCGGCCGTGGCGGTCTCGAGCTGGCCGCGGATGGAGTCGCCCACCCGGCTGAAGAGGATGGACAGGAACACGGCCACGCCCGCGGTGCCGCCGACCTGGCGGAAGAAGGTGGCCGAGCTCGTGGCCACGCCGATCTCGCGCGGGCTCACCGCGTTCTGGACGATGAGCGTGAGCGGCTGCATGCAATTGCCCAGACCCGCGCCCATGACGAGCATGTAGGTCATCACCAGCCACAGCGAGGTGTCGGCGTCGATCGTCCACAGCAGGAACAGCCCCACCGCCAGGAGCACGGTGCCGAGGATCGGGAACTCGCGGACGCGGCCGGTCCGGGAGATGAGGATGCCGGAGACGATCGAGGCGACCATCATGCCCAGCACCAGCGGGAGCATCATGAGGCCGGAGTCCATGGGGCTCGCGCCGTGGACGATCTGCATGTAGAGCGGCAGGGTCATCATGCCGCCGAACATGGCCATGCCCACGATCACCCCGCCGGCGGTGGCGATGGCGAACGTCCGGTCGCGGAAGAGGCGCAGCGGGATGAGCGCCTCGTCGCCGGCGCGGGCCTCGGCGAGGAGGAACAGACCGATGCCGGCGGCGCCCACCACGAAGCAGGTGAGCGCGGCGGGGGAGGACCAGCCCCAGGCCTGGCCCTGCTCGGCCACGAGGAGCAGCGGCACCAGACCCACGACGATCGCGGCGGCGCCCGCCCAGTCCACGCGGTGGTCGACCCGCACGTTCTTGACGGTGAGCGTGGCCAGGACCAGGGTCAGGGCGGCGGCGCCGATGGGCACGTTGATGAGGAAGACCCAGCGCCAGCCGTCGAGGCCGAGGATCGTGTCGTGGTCGGCGAAGAAGCCGCCGATGACGGGCCCGAGGACCGAGGACGAGGCGAACACCGCCAGCATGTAGCCCTGGTACTTGGCGCGGTCGCGCGGCGGGATGATGTCGCCGATGATCGCCAGCGAGAGCGACATGAGCGCGCCGGCGCCGAGCCCCTGGACCCCGCGGTAGGCGGCGAGCGTGTACATCGAGTCGGCGAACGAGCAGAGCAGGGAGCCGAAGACGAAGACGACGATGCCGATGACGAAGAACGGCTTGCGCCCGTAGATGTCGGAGAGCTTGCCGTACAGGGGCGTCGAGATGGTCGACGTCATGAGGTAGGCGGTGGTGACCCACGCCTGGGCGTCGAGGCCGTGGAGGTCGTCGGCGATAGTCCGGATCGCGGTGCTGACGATCGTCTGGTCCAGGCTGGCCAGGAACATGGCGGACATGAGGCCGGCGAGGATCGTGAGGATCTGGCGGTGGGTGAGCTCGCCGTCGTCCGCGGCGGGGGAGTGCGCGGTGGCCTGGTCTGTCACGGGGTCTCCTCGGGGGTGGTGCGGGCGTCGAGCTCGGTCCGGAGCGAGTCCGCGAGGTGGGTGAGGTGGTGGTGGAGCGACCGGGCCTGCTCGGGGCTCCAGTCGGCGAGGATGCCGGCGAGCCAGCGTCCGCGGCCCTCGGTGACCCGGTCGAGGAGCTCCTCGCCGTCGGGGGTGAGGGTCACGA
>DUTZ01000316.1 GCA_012841845.1 Actinomycetales bacterium
CGGCGGCCTGCTCGCGGACCTGGGCGGCCAGCGGTGCGGCCTGCTCGCGCGCCGCGGACGCCTGGTCGCGGACCTGCGCGGCCACCACGGGCGCCTTCTCGCGGACGACGTCGGCGAAGGACGTCGCCTGCTCGCGGACCTGGTCCGCCACCTCGGGGGCCTTCTCCTTGACGGTGTCGGCGACGACCGGGGCCTTCTCCTTGACCGTGTCGGCCGCGCTGCGGGCCTGGTCCGCGACCGTCGCGGCGACGCCGGCGATCGCGGCGCCGGCGGCGGCCGTCTCGGACTTGGCGCCCGGCAGCTTGGCCGAGACCTTGTCGCCGACCTTGCGGGCGCGCCAGCCCAGGCCGGGCTGGCCCGCGGTGTCGGCGGTGGCGAGGATGAGCGCGCCGAGGAGCGCGACGTCCGTGGCCAGGCCGGTGGTCTTGCGGCTCCGGGCGGCCGGGTCGGACTCCATCCAGAACGCGTGCCGCGAGACGGTCGTGGGCACGTGCGAGGCGGTCAGGGCCAGCGCGGACAGGCGCGGCGCCTTGCCGAGCGCGAACAGCACGCCCGCGCCGACCTTGACCCCGGCGAGGGCCTTGACGAGGGTCTCGGTGTCCTTGGGGACGGGCGGGACGTTCGTGGACACACGCTCGTTCACGGCCTGCTCGCCCTTCTCGACGAGCGGCGTCGCCTTGTCGACGAGCGGCGCCGCGTTCTCGACGCGGGCCTGCGGGTTACGCAGCGTCTCGACGCCGTCGATGATGAACACCGAGGCGAGCATGGGTCGTGCGAGTCGTCGGATCATCGTTCCTCCTGGGGAGATGGGATGCGTGCTCGAACCTATCCGCTAACCGCCCGGCGCGCCGCCGGTCCGCGTGTCGCGGCGCTCACACGGGCACGCCCGACGGGGGGCGTGTGCTGGGCCGATCCGCCGCACGGGAGTCGCTGATAACGATTGGGAATCGGCGGGCCTCCCGGCGGCTCCGGCGCCTCCGCGGGTCACCAGCCGCGGTCGCGCCACTCCGGCAGGTGCGGGCGCTCGGCGCCGAGCGTGGTGTCGTCGCCGTGCCCGGGGTGGACCACCACGTCGTCGTCCAGCCGGTCGAAGACCCGCTGCTCGAGGTCGTCCATGAGCTGCCCGAACTGCTCGGGGGTGTGGGTCTTGCCGGGACCACCGGGGAAGAGCGAGTCGCCGGAGAACAGGTGGGTGCCCGCGTCGGTCCGCAGGAGCAGGGCCAGGCCGTCGGGGGTGTGGCCGCGCAGCCCGATGACCTCCAGCCGGAGGTCGCCGACGACGAGCTCGTCGCCATGGACGACCGTCCGGTCCGTGGGGACGTCGATCCCCTCGGCGTCGCCCGGGGAGGCGAGGGTGGTCAGTCCCAGGGCCTCGACCGTCTCGGCGAGACCGACCCAGTGGTCGGGGTGCTGGTGGGTGGTGAGCACCTCGGAGACGCCCGGCGCCTCCGCCCGGAGGTGGGCGACGAGCTGGGGGGCGTCGTTCGCCGCGTCCACGAGCAAAACCGCTCCGCTCGCGGTGCACTCGACGACGTAGACGTTGTTGTCCATCTCCCCGACGGTGATCTTGGAGACGCGGGCCGGGCCGACGGGGAAGCGCTCGCCGGTCAGGCGCCCGTCGAGCCTGCCGGTGTAGCCCTCGGCGAGGGTGACCTTCTCGGGGACGTTCTCGGTGGGATTCGACATACCTGCAGGCTACCGACGTCGCGGGGGTCCTGCGGGGACAGCGGTGTCCGAGGACGTTGGTACCTTCGTCTGCGGGGAACGGCGGCCGTCACGCGTGTCGCGGCTCGGTGTCGACCTCCCCTCGGAAGGAGAACCCCATGGTGGACCGCCTGGTCGTGCGCGGCGCGCGAGAGCACAATCTCAAGGGCGTCGACATCGACGTGCCGAGGGACTCGCTCATCGTGTTCACCGGCCTGTCGGGGTCGGGCAAGTCCTCGCTGGCGTTCGACACGATCTTCGCCGAGGGCCAGCGCCGGTACGTCGAGTCGCTCTCGTCGTACGCCCGGATGTTCCTCGGCCAGATGGACAAGCCGGACGTGGACTTCATCGAGGGTCTGTCCCCGGCGGTGTCGATCGACCAGAAGTCCACCAACCGCAACCCGCGCTCGACCGTCGGCACGATCACCGAGGTGTACGACTACCTGCGGCTGCTGTACGCGCGGGCGGGCGTGCCGCACTGCCCGCAGTGCGGCGAGGTGGTCTCCCGGCAGACGCCGCAGCAGATCGTCGACCAGATCCTCGAGGACGAGGAGGGGGTCCGGTTCCAGGTCCTGGCCCCGGTGGTCCGGACCCGCAAGGGCGAGTTCGTCGACCTCTTCGCCCAGCTCGCCGCGGACGGCTACAGCCGCGTACGCGTGGACGGCGAGCTGTACCAGCTCACCGAGCCCCCCACGCTCAAGAAGCAGGAGAAGCACGACATCGAGGTGGTGGTGGACCGCCTCGCCGCCAAGGCCTCCTCGCGTCAACGGCTCACCGACTCGGTCGAGACCGCCCTCGGCCTGGCCGACGGCGTGATCGTCATCGACTACGTGGACCGCGAGGAGAGCGATCCCGGCCGCCGTCGGCGGTTCTCCGAGCACATGGCGTGCCCCAACGGGCACCCCATCGCGCTGGACGACATGGAGCCCCGCGCGTTCTCCTTCAACTCCCCGTACGGGGCCTGCCCGGTGTGTGACGGCATCGGCGCGCACCTCGAGGTGGACCCGGACCTCGTCGTGCCGGACCCCGAACGCTCCCTCGCCGACGGGGCGATCGCGCCCTGGTCCGGCGGCCAGAGCGCCGACTACTTCCAGCAGCTCCTCACCGGCCTGGCCGACGACATGGGCTTCGACCTGCGGACCCCGTGGCAGGACCTGCCCGCCAAGGTGCGTAAGGCGGTCCTCGGCGGGGCCCCCACCAAGGTCCGCGTGCGGTACCGGAACCGCTACGGCCGCGTCCGCACCTACGACGCGAAGTTCGAGGGCGTCATGGCGTTCCTCAAGCGTCGCCTCGAGCAGACCGAGTCGGAGCACGCCAAGGAGCGGTACCAGGGCTACATGCGCGAGGTCCCCTGCCCGGCGTGCGACGGCACGCGGCTCAAGCCCGAGATCCTCGCCGTCACCCTCGCCGGACCGGACGGGGCGCAGCGGTCGATCGCGGACATCAGCCGGATGTCGGTCGCGGACTGCGCGGCGTTCCTCGACGGGCTCGAGCTGAACGCCCGGCAGGCGATGATCGCCGGCCGGGTGCTCAAGGAGATCCAGGCCCGCATGGGCTTCCTGCTCGACGTGGGCCTGGACTACCTCTCGCTCGACCGGGTGGCCGGCAGTCTCTCCGGCGGCGAGGCGCAGCGGATCCGGCTGGCCACCCAGATCGGCTCCGGCCTCGCCGGCGTCCTCTACGTCCTGGACGAGCCGTCGATCGGGCTGCACCAGCGCGACAACCGGCGGCTCATCGACACCCTGGTGCGGCTCCGGAACCTCGGCAACACGCTGCTCGTGGTGGAGCACGACGAGGACACGATCCGCTCCGCCGACTGGATCGTCGACATCGGCCCGCTCGCGGGCGAGCACGGTGGGCGGGTGGTCCACTCGGGCGACTACGACGGCCTGCTCGCCAATCCCGAGTCGCTCACCGGCGACTACCTGGCGGGCCGCCGGGAGATCCCGCTGCCCGCGGCGCGACGCGGCTGGAGCGAGGACAAGCAGCTGCTGGTGCGCGGTGCCCGGGAGAACAACCTCAAGGACGTCGACGTGGTGTTCCCCGGCGGCGTCCTCTGCGCCGTCACGGGGGTCTCCGGCTCCGGCAAGTCCACGCTCGTCAACGACATCCTCGCCACCTCGCTGGCCAACCAGCTCAACCGGGCGCGCCAGGTGCCGGGCCGGCACTCGCGGATCGACGGCGTGGACTCCTTCGACAAGCTGGTCCAGGTGGACCAGTCGCCCATCGGCCGCACCCCGCGCTCGAACCCCGCCACGTACACGGGCGTGTTCGACAAGATCCGCACCCTCTTCGCCGCCACCACCGAGGCCAAGGTCCGCGGCTACAAGCAGGGACGGTTCTCGTTCAACGTCAAGGGCGGCCGCTGCGAGGCCTGCCAGGGCGACGGCACGCTCAAGATCGAGATGAACTTCCTGCCGGACGTCTACGTCCCGTGCGAGGTGTGCCACGGCGCCCGGTACAACCGCGAGACCCTCGAGGTGCACTACAAGGGCAAGACCATCGCCGAGGTGCTGGACATGCCCATCGAGGAGGCCTGCGAGTTCTTCGAGCCCATCACCTCGATCCACCGGTATCTCAAGACCCTCACCGAGGTGGGCCTGGGCTACGTCCGACTCGGCCAGCCGGCGCCCACGCTCTCCGGCGGCGAGGCACAGCGCGTCAAGCTCGCCGCCGAGCTGCAGAAGCGCTCCAGCGGGCGGACGGTCTACATCCTCGACGAGCCCACCACCGGCCTGCACTTCGAGGACATCAACAAGCTCCTCGTGGTGATCCAGGGGCTGGTGGACAAGGGCAACACCGTCATCGTGATCGAGCACAACCTCGACGTGATCAAGTGCGCCGACTGGGTGATAGACATGGGGCCCGAGGGTGGTGCCGGGGGCGGCACGGTCGTGGCCGAGGGCACGCCGGAGCAGGTGGCCGGCGTCGACGCCAGCCACACTGGACGGTTCCTCGCCGAGATCCTGCCGGCGGCGGGGGAGCAGGCCGCCGCCGGGAAGGCTCCCGCGTCGAAGGCCCCCGCCACGAAGGCCTCGGCCACGAAGGCGGCCGCGAAGAAGGCCCCCGCCAAGAAGGCCTCGGCCACGAAGGCGGCCGCGAAG
>DUTZ01000317.1 GCA_012841845.1 Actinomycetales bacterium
GCGCGGTCGAGGTTCTCGGAGATGACGAACGAGACCAGCCCGAACTCGGTGTCGTTGGCCATCCGCACGGCCTCGTCGTCGTCGTCGAACGGCACCAGCGCCGCCACGGGGCCGAAGATCTCGGTGGACATGAGGGAGGCGCCCGGGGACACGTCCGTGAGGACGGTGGGCGGGTAGAAGTGGCCGGGGCCGTCGCCGCGCCGGCCGCCGCACAGCACCCGGGCGCCGCGGTCCACGGCGTCGTCGACCAGTTCCACGACCTTGGCCACGGCCTTGTGCTCGACCAGGGGGCCCACGTCGGTGCCCTCGGCGGTGCCGTCGCCCACGGTGAGCGCGCCCATCTTCTCGGACAGGCGCCGCCCGAACTCCTCGATCACCGAGCGGTGCACGAGGATCCGATTGGCGGCCGTGCAGGCCTCGCCCATGTTGCGCATCTTGGCGGCCATCGCGGCGCTCACGGCGGTGTCCAGGTCCGCGTCCTCGCACACCACGAAGGGCGCGTTGCCGCCGAGCTCCATCGACGTGCGCAGGACGTGCCGCGAGCACTGCTCGAGCAGGATCTTCCCCACGGGCGTGGAGCCGGTGAAGGTGAGCTTGCGGGCCAGGCCCGAGTCGATCCACGGCTCCACCACGCTGCCGGCGTCGGTCGTGCACACCACGTTGAGCACACCGTCCGGCAGGCCGGCCTCGCGGAGCACGTCCACCAGGTACAGCGAGGTGAGCGGCGTGAGGTTGGCCGGCTTGAACACCATCGTGCAACCGGCGGCGATCGCCGGGCCGATCTTGCGGGTGCCCATGGCCAGCGGGAAGTTCCACGGGGTGATGAGGATGCACGGCCCCACCGGCTCGTGGGTCACCATGAGCCGCGTCTTGCCGTCGGGGGACCGGCGGGCGTCGCCGCGGATCCGGCAGGCCTCCTCGGAGAACCAGCGGAAGAACTCGGCGCCGTAGGCCACCTCGCCCCTGGCCTCGGCGAGCGGCTTGCCCATCTCGGTGGTCATGAGCAGCGCGAGTTCGTCGGTGCGCTCGACCAGCAGCTCGTACGCCCGGCGCAGGATCTCGGCCCGCTCGCGCGCGGGGACGGCGGCCCAGCTCTCCTGCGTCCGGTCGGCGGCCCGGATGGCGGCGGTGGCGTCGTCGGCGCCGCCGTCGGCGAGCCTGGCCACCACCTCGCCGGTCGCCGGGTTCTCCACGGGGAAGGTCGCGCCCGAGGCGGCCTGGCGCCAGGAGCCGCCCACGTGGATGCCGGTGCCGAGGCCGGCGATGATGTCGGTGACGGAACGGGTCATGACGTCCTCCTGGGTGCGGTCGGGTCCGGGTACGGGGGGTCGGGGCGCGCGGGGTCGGGGTCGAGCAATTCGAACAGGTGGCGCCCGCCGCGCCCACCGGTGGCGGGGCCGGCGGTCGTCGTGCCCGCCGTCGTCGGGTCCGTGGCGGCGAGGTGGGCGACCTGGGTGGCGCACGAGAAGCCGTCGGTGAGGACGGGGGCGTCGGGGTCGGCGCGCAGCGCGGGCGCCAGGGCCTGCTCGGCGACGGCGGCGGAGACGGCCTCGTGGCCGGCGGTGAACCCGAAGTCCCCGGCGACGCCGCAGCAGCCGGTGGCCTCGCGGACCGAGCCCACGCCGAGCGCGGTGAGCGCGGCGCGCTGGACGCGGTTGCCGAAGGTCGCGTACTCGTGGCAGTGCGTCTGCACGGTCACGCGATCGGGTGGGGCGCCGCCCGGCCAGGCCGGGGCGCGGCCGGCCTCGGCGAGTTGCCGCAGGTACTCGGCGGAGGAGCGCACGCGGGCGGCCACGCGGCGGGCGCGGTCGGCGTCGGTGGTGTCGGCGAGGAGGCGGGGGAGGTCCTCCCGGAGGGTGGCGGCGCAGCTGGGCTCCACGACGACGACGGGGACCTCCTGCCCGGCGGGGCCGCGGAGCCCGTCGAGGTGCCGGGCC
>DUTZ01000318.1 GCA_012841845.1 Actinomycetales bacterium
GCCGGGGGCGGCGCGGGCTGGTCCGCCGGCGGGGGCGCGGGCTCGTCGGCCGGCGGAGGCGCGGGCTCGGTCTCCTCGGAGGTGGTGACGGTCGTCGTCACCTGCTCCCCACAGTCGTCGCACATGGACTGTCCGACCAGGCAGCCCCCGAGGAGGCCCAGGAGCAGCAGGACGAGCCCGGCGATGGCCAGCGCGAGCCATCCGACGCCCTTGCGGCGACCGTCGTCCGCGGGGCCGCGATCGTCATAGCCGCGGTCGTCGTAGCCGCGGTCGTCGTAGTACCCGGGACCGCCGGGACCGGCCGGGCCGGGCTGCTGAGCGGGCATCCGCTGGGTCGGCTCATCACCTCGGCCGCCGAATCCGGGATTACCACCGTCTGGCGTGGTCATGATGATCGAACCTCCCTGGTCGAGGCCACACCCACCCTGGGTGAGCATATATTCACTGTACTCCCGGCAGCCCCGATCTCGGCCTCCGCTCACCGCCGACGGGATTTCCGGGGGTACCGCGCGGATCGGCAGACCGGACCGCCGTGACGTGCCATCATGCGCCCATGGACACGACCTCGGCCAAGACGTCGGCCCGCCGGGCCGCGGACCATCCGGCGCTGGAGTGGATGGCCCGTGCGGGCTTCGTCATGAACGGCGTCCTGCATCTGCTCATCGGTTGGATCGCCATCCGCATCGCGACCGGTTCGGGCGGCGGCGAGGCCTCCAACACCGGCGCACTCGCCGAGATCGCGAGCGCCCCCGGCGGACAGTTCCTCCTGTGGGCCGGCGTGGTGGCGTTCGTCGCCCTCGGCCTCTGGCAGCTCATCGAGGCCGCGGTCGGCTCGGACGAGACCTCGGACCGCGTCAAGGCCCTGGCCAAGGCGGGCGTCTACCTCGCGCTCGGATTCTCCACCGCGACCTTCGCGCGCGGCGGGTCGAGCTCCGACTCGGAGAAGTCCTCCGGAGCCACCGCCGGCCTCCTCGGGTCGGGCGTCGGCAAGGTGGCGCTCGTCGTGGTGGGCCTGGTCCTGCTCGGCGTGGGCGGCTACCACGTGTACAAGGGCGCCACCAAGAAGTTCCTCGAGGACCTGGAACGCTCCGGGGGCGGACACGTCGGCGACGCCATCCGGATCACGGGCATGGTGGGCTACATCGCCAAGGGCGTGGCTATCGCGATCCTCGGCGGCCTCGTCGTCGCCGCCGTGGTCACCGCCGACCCGGAGAAGGCGGGCGGGCTCGACGCCGCGCTGCGCACGGTCGGCGACCAGCCCTTCGGCAAGGTCCTGCTCATCATCATGGGCGTGGGCATCGCCCTCTACGGGATCTACTCCTTCGGCCGCGCCAAGTACGCGCGCATGTGACGGGAAACGGATCGTGACCTCCCCTCGGCACCCCTCCGACTCCCCGATGCCGCACTCCCGCCGACTCCGCGTCGTGGCGGCCGCTCTCGAGCAGGAGGACGCGTCGGCCGGAACCGGCGGCCACGGCTACACCGTCATGCTCAAACTGTCCCGGGTGCTCGACGTGGACGAGGCCCGGCTCATCTCCGAGCGCAACCCGTTCCTCCACGGCACCGCCGGCTCCCGGAAGCTCCTCGCCGTGGACACGACGGTGGAGACCGTCCGGGAGGAGAAGGACATGATCCAGATGCTCCTGGCCGAGGTCGAGGCCGACGCGCTGGCCGAGGTGGCGCACCGACGTGCGGAGGAGCGCCGGGCGCTCGAGCGCAGCGCCGCCGAGGTACGGCGGCGCAACGAGGTGCTCGGCGAGATCGACTGGTAGCGCCGGGACGGGGCCCGTGCGGGTCAGCCCAGCTTCGGGAAGTTGTGCGGGCAGTACGTCCCCACCGCCGCGCCGAGGAAGAACCCCTGCTGGTCGAGGTCGAGTGCGCCGCGTTCGCCCAGCCACCCGGACACCTCGGTCATCGGCTGGCCCCGGTCGAACCGCTCGCAGGCCTCGGTGGCCGTGGCGACGGGATCCACACCCTCCGGCATCGCGATGCCGTTCTGCTGGAGCAGCCCCACGAAGTCGCCGCCGCCGGGGGCGGGCGGCGGGGGCTCGTCGGGTGCCGGCTCGGGCTCCGGCTCGGCGTCGGGTCGGGGCTCCGGCTCCTCGGGTGGGGGCGGCGGGGGCGAGACCGACGACTCGGGCTCGACGGGGCGTTCCTCGATGAACGGCGTGCTCGTCGGCGTGGACGACGTCTGCGGCGCCACCTCGGGCGCCTCACCCTCCACGGTCGTCCCCCCGCAGCCCGTCGCCAGCACGGCCAGTGCGGCGCCGGCCGCGAGGACGGCGCGGACTCGCGATCGTGAGTTCATGGTGCGCATGCTAGGTCACCCGGGCCGTCCGGCGGGAAGACGCACCGTCGCGACCACGCCGAGGTGGTCCGACCCGGCGATCCGGACCGTGCTCGTCTCCCCCACCCCGACGGCCCCGCGGGCCAGGACGTGATCGATGCCGATGAGCGGCGGGAACCGGCGGTCCGCCGGCCACGTGGGCACCCATCCGTCCCCGCCCCCCGAGACGGAATCGACGTACCCGAGCCCGCGCAGGTCCCGGAACCGCACGTGGTCCCAGGTCGCGTTGAGGTCGCCGCCCACGACCACCGGGGCGGGGCCGGGCAGCGCCCCGAGGTAGTGGCGGAGCAGGTCCGCCTCGGCGACCGCACCCGGGCCGTCGAACACGGGGGCCACCGGGTGGGCCGCCACCACGGTGACGGGCCCGGCGGGGCCGTCCATCACCGTCCGGAGCACCCCCATCCCGAATCCGGGGACGAGCTCGGGCGGACCGAGTCGGTGGCGGGACCACACCGCCACCCCCTCGGTGCCCGGCGCGGGGGCCGTCGCCTCGTGGGGCAGCTCCCGCGTGAGCCCGGCCGCGCGCAGGCCATCGACCGCCTCCGGGGTGGCCTCGACGGTGAGCAGCAGATCGACCCCGCCGTCGCGGACCGCGCGGACCACCTCGCCGGGGTCGGCCCGCCCGAACTCCAGGTTCTGCACCAGCACCCGCAACGGGACGCCCTCGCCGTCGGCGCCCCGGCCCGGCACCACGAGCGGGGCGTACTGGGCGACGCCGGCGCCCACGAGCCCCACGGCGAGCGCCACGAGCAGGACCGAGCGGGCCCGCAGGGCCGCGAGCAGGGCGGGGATCGCGAACGCCCACGCCCAGAAGGCGAAGGTCGCGGCCACGAGCACCGCCGGGACCTCCGAGCGGGAGTGGTGCAGGGCGATCCCGGCCGCGGCGACCAGGGAGCAGAGGACGGCCAGGGAGCGGGCGACCGGGCGGCCGGTCACCGGAGGAACTTGCGGAGCTCTCCCAGCGCGGCGATCACGCGGTCGAGGTCGTCGCCGTTGCGCACCATCGACCGCACGGTCTCGGCGATCTTCGCGGCCGAGGGCGCCGCGGGGGCGACCGTCTCGGTGGCGGCCGGGGCCACGGGGTTGCCCACGAGCGCCCCCGACGCGGCCCGCGC
>DUTZ01000319.1 GCA_012841845.1 Actinomycetales bacterium
GCCAGCCAGGCCGAGCCGTCACCCGGGGCGTCGCCCAGGCGCGGTCGTCCGGCCGGCGCCACGCCGTCGCGGGCGATCTCCTCGCCGGTCGCCCGGTCGAACACGTAGAGGCCGGCCAGCGCGAGGTAGTCCAGGCCCGCGACGGTCAGGCCGATCACCCAGCGGTCGGTGACGATTCCCCAGTACTCCCACCGCTTGGTCCGGCCCCAGCCGGAGATCGCGGTGCGGTGCAGCGGGGTGCGCGACCACCCCACCGCCGCCGGGTTGAGGCGCGCCCCGTGGGCGAGGTCGACGGGCTCGGTGATCTCGTGCTCGGTGTGCGCGGACTCCGCGCCGGGCCGGGGATGCTCCATGGGGGCCACTCTTCCAGGCCGGCCGGCGTGCCGCCGGGGGGACCTAGACGGCGTCCGCGTTGCCGGCCTTCCACGTCTCCCACGGGACGTTCCAGTCGCCCAGGCCGTCCCAGCCCGGGAGGGTGCCCCCGCTGGTGCCGGACACCTCGAAGATGTCGCCGCGCTTGGCGTTCTCGTAGAACCACGCCGCGTCGGAGGTCGTCACGTTGAGGCAGCCGTGGCTGACGTTCTGGCTGCCCTGCGCCCACACCGACCACGGGGCCGCGTGGAGGAAGATACCGCTGTAGGACATCCGCGTGGCGTACTGCACCGGCGTCCGGTAACCGTCGGGCGAGTCCACGGGAACGCCGTAGGTCGAGGAGTCCATGACCATCGAGGCCAGCTTCTCGCCGATGATGTAGGTGCCGTTGGGGGTTGGGGTCCCCGCCTTGCCCATCGACGTGGGCATGGTCTTGACCACCTCGCCGTTGCGCTCCACCGTGATCTGCTTGGTGGAGTCGTCCACCCGGGAGATCACCGCGTCGCCGATGCTGAAGCTGCTGCGCGCGTCCTCCTGGCCGTACATCCCGTCGCCGAGGTCCTTGCCGTAGATGTCCACGTGCACGTCGATCTCCGTGCCGGGCTCCCAGTACTCGGCGGGCCGCCAGCGGACCTCCTGGTTGGACACCCAGTAGAAGGCGCCCTCCACGGCGGGCTCGGTGGTGATGTGGATGTTCTCCTGCGCGGCCCGGCGGTCGGAGATCGGCTCGTCGAACATGATCGCCACCGGCTGGCCGATGCCCACCACGGCGTCCTGGCCCACGGTGAGGTAGGCGGCCGTCATGATCCGGGGCGTGAAGGTGGAGAAGCGGGAGATCTTCTTGGTGAACAGCCCCTCGCCGTCCACGGCCGTCGACTCGAGAGTGTACTCGCGGCCGTAGCCGAGCTCCTCGGTGTTGCGCCACTCGGTGCGGTCCTCGTTGAACTCGCCCTCGACGGGCACGCCCTCGGGGTTGAGCAGCGCGACCTCGGTGAGCTCGCCCTCGCCGGCGGTCAGCACGATCGGATCGACGGGGTTGGCGTCGTCCGAGCCGTCCGCCACCGACACGTCGATGACGGCCGAGGGGACCGGCTCCGCCTTGGGCTCGCCCGACCCGCCGCCACCCACCTCGCCGATGGTGCAGCCCGTCAGCGCCAGGGCCCCGGTGAGGACGGCGGCGACGGCGAGCCTGCGACCGGACCGCGCACCGGCCCGCTGCCGCCTCGTCCACACCACGTCGCCCGCAAACACCAAAGAACCCCTTCGCCTCTCACGTCGAGTCCCGCGGCCGCGCGGGCCGGCGGGACGATTCCCCCATTATGCCCGGTAGGGCCGTCAGGTTCCATATCGATTCGGGCACGGCGGCGGCGTCACCATCGTCGCCGCTCCCCCGCCGGACCTGCCGATTTCGTGATGGGCCCGGCAGCCTGTTACTGTTTCTCTCGCACCGGGCGCCATTAGCTCAATTGGCAGAGCAGCTGACTCTTAATCAGCGGGTTCGGGGTTCGAGTCCCTGATGGCGCACAACGAGCCGAAACAACGAAGAGGCCCTCCCGTTCGGGAGGGCCTCTTCGTCGTCGTCGGTCCCCCGGACCCCCGGGGCGCGCCCGCGTCAGGCGCGCTTGGCCGCCAGGTACGCCTCGATGCGCTGGCGCTCCTTGCGCTTGTTGATGGTCGAGATGGTCACGCCGCCCACGACCAGGGCCGCGATCCCGCCGAGCACGGCGAGGACCTTGGGGTCCTTGAGCGCCGCGGTGGCCTTGACCTTGCCCTCCGCGGCGAGGTTCTTGGGGTTGACCCGGTCGATGATCTCGTCCAAGGTCGTCGCGAGATCGTCGCGCGCCTTCGCGATATCGCCTTCGATGCTGTCGTAGCTCCTGGACACGAGACCTCCGTCGAATCGCTCGTCGTCCCGCCCGTGGCGGGTGGTTGACCCCGCCCACGCTAGCGCACCCGACCGCGATCCGCGCCCGCGCGCCGGTGCATCGGATAAGTTGGGATGGTCCGCCGCTTTCGACGAGCCTTCCGCGAGAGGAGCCCAGGTGAGCACAGCACGGCTCGAGGTGGGCCAGACCGCCCCCGCCTTCACCCTCCCCGACGCCGACGGCACGCCCACCTCCCTCGCCGATCTCCTCGCCGAGCACGGCCGTGTCCTCGTCTACGTCTACCCGGCCGCCATGACCCCGGGCTGCACCACCGAGACGGTCGACTTCCAGGACGCCCTTCCCGCCCTGGCCGAGGCCGGGATCGGCGTGGTGGGCCTGTCCCCCGACTCCCCCGAGAAGCTCACGCGCTTCCGGGACAAGTACGGGATCACGTTCCCGCTGCTGTCCGACCCGGACAAGGCCGTGCTCACCGAGTGGGGCGCCTTCGGCGAGAAGAAGAACTACGGCAAGACCGTGGTGGGTGTGATCCGCTCGACGTTCGTCGTGGACTCCGACGGCACGCTCTCCCTGGCCCGGTACAACGTCCGCGCCAAGGGGCACGCGGCGATGGTCGCCAAGCTGCTCGGCGTGGAACTGCCCGAGCGCGCGGAGGGCTGAGCGTCCCCATGAGCAGCGGACGCCCCGACGCCGAGGAGACCCCGCAGGAGTCCGGCCAGGACCAGCCGGACATCCTGGTCCCCCGCCGTCGCCCCATCCAGGAGCGCAGCCGCCGCAAGTTCGAGGCGCTGCTCACCGCCGCACGCAGCGTCCTGGTGGAGGTGGGCTTCGACTCGTTCACCTGCGAGGAGGTGGCCTCGCGGGCCGGGGTGCCGATCGGCACGCTGTACCAGTTCTTCGCCAACAAGTACGTGCTCGTGTGCGAGCTCGACCGGCAGGACGCACACGGCGTGATCGAGGAGCTCGAGCGGTTCGCGCAGAAGATCCCCGCGCTGGACTGGCCGGAGCTGCTCAACGACTTCCTCGACCACCTGGCCGACCTGTGGCAGGGCGACCCCTCGCGTCGCGCGGTGTGGCTGGCCACCCAGGCCACGCCCTCGACCCGCGCGACCGCCGCCGTCAACGAGCGCGAGCTGGCCTCGATGGTCGCCAGCGTCCTGGCCCCGCTCACCCCGGCCACCGACCGGCAGCGCCGCGCCTTCATGGCCGAGGTGCTGGTCCACGTGGCCTACTCGATGCTCAACTTCTCGGTGACGGTCTCCGGCTCGGCCTCGTCCGCGGAGGGCGAGGACCTCCACGACGCGACCGTCACCGAGCTCAAGCGGATGCTCACCGCGTACCTGTGGCTCGCCGAGCGCGAGGCCGCCACCCAGGACTGACCAGCCAGGACTGACCCGCCCGGACGAGGTCGGGCCGGAGCGCGGGGACTCAGGCCTCGAGTACCACAAAGGCGACGGCCGCCTCGCCGTCATGACTCAGGGACACGTGCCAGCGCGCGCCCTCCCCCACCGTGGCCGCGACCTGCCGGGCCACCTCGCCACCGAGGCGGACCGACGGCCGGCCCCAGGCGTCGCACACGGTCTCGATCTCGGACCAGCGCAGCAGGTCCGGCGGGATCGGGGGCGGCGTGCCGTAGAGCGCGGCGGACCACGCCTTGACCACGGCCTCCTTGACGGCCCAGCGGCCGGCGAGATGGCGGGCGAGGTCGGCGTCGCCGCCCCCCGCGCCGCCGCCGCTCGC
>DUTZ01000320.1 GCA_012841845.1 Actinomycetales bacterium
CGCGGCCCCGCCAGCGGGCCACCGGGTCGGCGGGCACGAGCCCGAAGCCCACGTTCCGGGCCACGGTGAGGTGCGGGAAGAGCGCGCCCTGCTGCGGCACGAGGCCGACGCCGCGCCGCTGGGCCGGCAGGGTGTCCACGCGCCGGCCCTCGAGCAGGATCCGGCCGGCGGAGACGGGGTGGAGCCCGGCGATCATCCGCAGGACCGTGGTCTTGCCCGAGCCCGAGGCGCCGAGCACGGCCAGCGACGTGCCGGCCTCGACCGTGAGGTCGATCCCGCGGACGACGCTGTGTCCGCCGTAGCCGCCGGAGACGCCGACGAGTCGGAGCTCGCCGCCGGGTCGCCGTCGCGCACTCACCGCGCCACCACCTCCTCCTCCGGGGCCCGGGTCGCCGCGGGCGTCGGGATCCCGGGGCGCCCGCCGACGCCCCAGCCGAACGAGCGGCCGAGCACCGCGGCCGGGATCACGGCCACGGCGACGAGCATCGCCGCGTACGGGGCGGCCTGCGAGTAGGCCGCCATCTCGGTGTGCGACCACATCGCGGAGGCCAGGGTCTGGGTCCCCGTGGGGCGCAGCAACAGCGTGGCGGGCAGCTCCTTGGCCACGCTGAGAAAGACGAGGCTGGCGCCGGCGAGCACGCCCGGCATGGCGAGCGGGGCCACCACGCGCAGGAAGGTGCGGACCCGGCCGGAGCCGAGGCTCTCCGACGCGTCCTCGAGCGCGGTGGGGATCGCGTCGACGGCGGAGCGGACCACCCCCACCGCGAGGGGCAGGAACAGCACGACGTAGCCGAAGACCAGCATCGGCGTCCGCTGGTAGAGGTCGGGCACGAGCCGGATGCCCACGAAGACCACGGCGAGGCCGACCGTGATGCCCGGCAGGGCGAAACCGATCTGCGCGACGGCCTCGGTCGCGCGGGCGACGGGGCCGCGGGACCGGGCGGCGAGGACGCCGATGGGCAGGGCGAGCAGGATCGTCACGAGGGCGGCCACGGCGGAGACCCCGACCGTGGTCCACGTCGCCTCGAAGACCGGGCCCCACGCCACGTCGACCCGCGCGGCGGCGCGGACCCACCGCACGAGGCCGACGAGCGGCGCGGCGACGCCGCCGGCGAGGACGGCCCCCACGAGCGCGAGCGCGGGCACGAGCCACCACCCCAGGGGGAGCCGCCCGGGCACGGAGGCGACGCCGGAGCCGACCCGCGCCACCTCGCCGCGCCGGGCGCGGCGTTCCGCCGTCATGACGACGAAAGCGACCAGGACGAGGACGCAGGCCAGGACCGCGGCGGGCACGCGGTCGAACGTGGCGCGGTAGCTGTGGTAGATGCCCACGGTGAAGGCGTCGTAGCGGAGCATGGCGACGGCCCCGAAGTCCGAGAGCGTGTACAGGGCCACGAGCAGCGCCCCGGCCGCCACGGCGGGCCGGATCTGGCGCAGCGTCACCCCGAGGACCGCCCGCACCGAGCCCCGGCCGAGCGTCCGGGCGACCTCCTCGAGCCCCGGGTCGACGGTGCGCAGCGCCGCGGCGGCGGGCAGGAAGACATACGGATAGCACGAGATCGTCATGACGATCACCGAGCCCGGCAGGCCGAGCACCCCGGGAAAATCCGCGAGCCACAGGTAGCCCAGGACGTACGACGGCATGGCCAGCGGCACACACAGCAGGGCACCGAGGGCCGGGGCACCGGGCAGGTCGGTGCGGACCGTGAGCCAGGCCAGCGCCACCCCGATCACCACGCTCGTGGCGGTGACGAGCACGACGAGCACGACCGTGTTGACGAGCAGTTCCGCCGACCGGCCGGACCGCACCACCTCGAGGGCGTGGCCCCACCCACGCTCACCGGCGCGGACGATGAGGTACACCAGCGGGATGAGCGCCGCCGAGGACGCGAGGACGGCGGCGCCCGCCAGGAGCGGACGACCGCCGCGCAGCCGCGTCCGGAGGTCGATCGCCGGCCCCGTCAGATCATGCCGACCCGGGTGAGCAGCTCCTGCGTCTGCTCGAGCCCGTCGAGGTCGCCGAGGTCGATGTCCGGTCCGCCGAGCGTGTCCAGCGGCGGCAGCGCGACGGCGTCGGAGGTGACGCCCGGCAGGACCGGGTACTCGCTGGACTCCTCGAGGAAGTAGCGCTGCGCCGGCTCGTCGAGCAGGGCCTCGACCACGCGGCGGGCCTCCTCCGGCTTGTCGGTGGAGGCGAGGATCCCCACGCCGGCCACGTTGACCAGCGCCCCCGGGTCGCCCGGGGCGAGGTACTTGACCTGCGCCCGCATGTTCTCGGGGCCCTTCTCCTGCGCCGTGTTGTACCAGTAGTAGTGGTTGGTCAGGCCCAGCTCGACGGCCCCGCTGTCGGTGGCCTCGAGGAGCGCCCCGTTGTTGTCGTAGGACTGGGGCTCGTTGGCCAGGAAGTCACGCAGCCACTGCTCGGCGGCCTCGTCGCCGCGGTCTACCCGCAGGGCGGTGACGAAGGACTGGAACGACGCGTTGGTGGGCGCGTAGCCGACCTTGCCCCGCCACTCGGGTGCGGTGAGGGCATCGATGGTGTCGGGCACCTCCGCCTCGTCGAGCGCCTCGCCGTCGTAGACCAGAACCCGGGCCCGCAGGCTGGTCGCGACCCAGGTCCCGTCGGCGGCGCGATACTCGGCGGGCACCGCGTCGTCCGCGGCCACGTCGAGCTCCGCGAGGAGCCCGGCCTTGGAGAGCGCGCCCAGGGCGCCGGCGTCCTGCGAGAGGAAGAGATCTGCGGGGCTCGCCTCCCCCTCCTCGGCGAGCTGCGCGGCCATCTCGGGGGTGCTGGCGTACCGCACCTCGAGGTCGATCCCCGTGGACTCCCCGATCTGCTCGAACAGCGGCCCGACGAGGTTCTCGCTGCGGCCCGAGTAGACGACCAGCGCATCGGACTCGGACCCGGTCGTGCAGGCGGTCAGGCCGAGCACCAGCGAGCCGACGGCGGCCAGCGCGGCGAGGCGGCGACGCATCATCACGGAACTCCCTCACTGTCATGGCCCCGTCCTATCGGAACCACAGGTGAGCGTAGCCTAAACTAAGGCCCCCGCACCGCCCTGGCCGGGTGACCCGGGGGCCGTCAGTCCAGGTCGTCGTGCCGCATGAGGTGGCGCGCGGCCTCGGTGATCGACCCGGTCATGGACGGGTAGACGGAGAACGACCCGGCGAGGTCGCCCACGGTGAGCTGGTTCCGCACCGCCACGGAGATCGGGAGGATGAGCTCGGAGGCGGTGGGGGCCACGACCACGCCGCCGATCACCACGCCGGAGGCCGGGCGGCAGAAGAGCTTGACGAAGCCGCGGCGCAGGCTGCGCATCTTGGCGCGCGGGTTGCCGGCGAGCGGGAACACCTCGACGCGGGCGGGCACCTCGCCGCTCTCGATCTGGGCGTGGGAGATGCCGACGGTCGCGATCTCGGGGCGCGTGAACACCGCGGAGGCCACGGTCCGCAGCTTGATGGGGCTCACGCCCTCGCCGAGCGCGTGGTACATGGCGATCCGGCCCTGCATGGCGGCGACGGAGGCCAGCGGGAACAGATCCGTGCAGTCGCCGGCCGCGTAGACGCCGGCGGCGGTGGTGCGGGAGACGCGGTCCACCTTGATGTGGCCGCTGGACTGGAGATCGATGCCCGCGCCCTCCAGGCCGAGGCCCTCGGTGTTGGGCACCGAGCCGACGCACATGAGCGCGTGCGAGCCCTTGACGGTGCGGCCGTCGCCGAGGCGGACCATGATCCCGTCCTCGTGGTGGACCACCTCGTCGGCGCGGGCGTGCTTGACCAGCGAGACGCCGCGCTCGCTGAGCGCCTCCTCGAGCACGAGGGCTGCGTCGGCGTCCTCGTGCGGCAGCACGCGGTCGCGGCTGGAGACCATGGTGACCTTGACGCCCATCTCGGTGAACGCCGAGACGAACTCGGCGCCGGTGACGCCGGAGCCGATCACCACGAGGTGCTCGGGCAGCTCGGTGAGGTCGTAGAGCTGCCGCCAGTCGAGGATCCGCTCGCCGTCCGGCACGGCGCCGGGCAGGACGCGGGGGCTCGAGCCGGTGGCCATGAGCACGACGTCGGCGTCGAGGATCTTCTCCTGCCCGCCGTCGAGGGTCACGTGGACCTTGTGCACGGCCATGCCCGGCTGGGAGTCGTGCAGCCGGCCGCGGCCGGACAGCAGGCGCACGCCCTCGCGCTGCAGCTGCGAGCGGATGTCCGCCGACTGGGCCCGGGCGAGCGACTTGACGCGGCCGTTGACCTGGGTGAGCCGGTAGGTGCTGGGGTCGAAGGACGCCTCGACGCCCATCTCCTCGGCACGCCGCATGTCGGTGCGCACGCCGGTGGTGGCGATGAACGCCTTGGACGGCACGCAGTCGTGCAGGACGCAGTTGCCGCCGATGCCGTCGGAGTCCACCACCGTGACGTCCGCCCCGTGCTGGGCGGCCACCAGGGCGGCCTCGTATCCGGCGGGACCGCCACCGATGATCACGATGCGCTGCGTCAACTCGTCCTCCACGACTCGAGGGGGGCATCCGGGATGCGGGATGTCCGGCCGCCGGATCCTCGGGGTGGGAGGACCGCGGCGCGTCCGCAGGTCCACGGTAGTCGACCCGGCGCCGGCGGGCCGGGGGAAGCCGCCCCGCGCCGCCCCCTCGCCCACCCTCGGCCAGCCCTCGACCACCCCGCGCCGCGTGCCGTCGGGCGCCGGTGCCCACGGCGGGGAGCGACTAGAGTCGGTCCCGTGCCTCTCTACGCCGCGTACGGGACCAACATGCATCCCGAACAGATGAGCACCCGCGCCCCGCACTCGCCGTTCGCGGGGACCGGGTGGCTGCAGGGCTGGCGGCTCACCTTCGCCGGCGACGACCCCACGTGGGAGGGCGCGGTCGCCACCGTCGTCGAGGACCCCGACGCCAGCGTCTTCGTGGTGCTCTACGACGTGCCCGACGAGGACGTGCGCGCGATGGACCGCTGGGAGGGCACCGACCTCATCCCCGCGCGCAAGATCCGGGTCCGCGTCACCCGCCGCCCCACCGTGCCGCCGGGCCCGCCGGTCGGCGCCCAGGAGTCGGAGTTCGCGGTGGCCGCCGATCCGACGGCGCCGGAGGACACGGTCCTGGTGTGGCTCTACGTGATGGACGCCTTCGAGGGCGGCCTGCCCTCGGCCCGGTACCTGGGCCTGCTCGCCGACGCCGCCGAGTGCGCGGGCGCGCCCGCCCCCTACGTCCGGGCGCTGCGCACCCGCGACTCCCGCAACGTCGGCCCCGGCGCCTGACCGCCGTGGCCCCGCTGCTCTCCCCGACCGCCGACGCCGCCGCGGCCGCCGCCCGGATCACCGACGCCTCCGGCCGCGACGGCCACGACGTGGCGCTGGTCCTGGGTTCGGGCTGGTCCGCGGTCGTCGAG
>DUTZ01000321.1 GCA_012841845.1 Actinomycetales bacterium
GCGGCTGGCGCAGGCCGCCGAGGACGCCCGGGGGCGCCTGCAGTCGGGCTGGCGCCCCGAGAAGGGACACGGCAAGCACCAGCGCGCCACCCGGGCGGCCGGTACGGTCCAGGCGTTCAACCGCCGACGCGAGGAACTGGAACGCCACCGCATCACGGTCCCCGACCCGCCGTTGCGCCTGCGCTGGCCATCCTGGCGCGCGGCCGCCGGGCGGTCGGTCCTGGACTGCGTCGGGGTCCGGGTCGCCGGCCGACTCGAGGTGCCGGTCTCGCTGGCGATCGACGTCGGGGACCGCCTGGTGGTGACGGGCGAGAACGGCGCGGGCAAGTCCACCCTGCTCGCGGTGCTCGCCGACCGTCTCGAGCCCACGGCCGGTACCGTCACCCGACATCCCGAGGCCCGGATCAGCACCCTCGCCCAGGAGGTGCCCGAGTGGGACGATCGACGCACCGCGTCGGAGGTCTACACCGAGCACACGCGGCGCCTCGGCGTGGGGTCCGGGCCGGGACTGACGTCGACGGGGCTGCTCGACGCGGAGGCGGTCCGCACCCCGGTGGGGCGGATGTCGCAGGGCCAACAGCGCCGCCTGCACCTGGCGCTGTGTCTGGCCGAGCGGCCCGACCTGCTCGTCCTGGACGAGCCGACCAACCATCTGTCGTCGGCGCTCGTCGACGAGCTCACCGAGGCGATCCGTGCGGCTTCCTGCGCGGTACTCGTCGCGGCCCACGACCGACAGCTCCTGCGGGACCTGTCCGACTGGCCTCGGCTGCACCTGGCGGCAGAGGACCGCACCGGTCCGCCGGTGGTCGTATCGTCCGGACATGGAGAACTACGACGTCAAACGGGATCGCCGTGACCTGTACGCGCCGCGGGCGGGGCGCATCGACGTCGTCGACGTCCCGCCCCTGCGCTACCTCATGGCCGACGGCGCCGGCGACCCCGACACCTCCGCCGACTACCGCGCCGTGGTCGAGGCCCTGTTCACCTGCTCGTACGCGGTGCGCAAGGCCTGCATCGCCGAACTCGGCCGCAAGCACACCGTGGGCCCGCTCGAGGGGCTGTGGTCGGCGCGGGACATGGAGGTCTTCCACACCCGGGACAAGGCGGCGTGGGAGTGGACCCTGATGATCGTGCAGCCGGAGTGGGTCACCGCCGAGCTCGCCGCAACGGCCGTAGAGACGGTGACGACGAGGTCTCTCGCCGCGGGGGAGCGGGTGCGGTTCGCGGAGTACGCCGAGGGCCCGAGCGTGCAGACGCTGCACGTGGGCCCCTACGACGCCGAGGGCCCGACCATCGCCCGCCTCCACGAGTTCGCCGCCGCCGAGGGGCACGCGCTGACCGGGCGGCACCACGAAATCTACCTCTCGGACGTGCGGAGGACCGACCCGGCGCGGCTGCGGACGATCCTGCGGCAGCCGTTCTCACGCGCCGGGGGTCAGTGAACCCCGCCGACCTCGACGAGCAGCACCCCGCCGATGATGAGCAGGATGCCCACGCCCATCAGCGGGGTGAGCGGTTCGCCGAACAGGGCCCGGCTCGCCAGGGCGGTGAGCGCCACGCCGACGGCCGACCAGACCCCGTACGCCACGCCGAGGGGGAGCCCGCCGGCCAGCGCGACCGAGAGCAGCACGAACGCGGTCGCGTAGCCGGCCACGACGATCGCGTAGAAGGCCCGGCGTCCCAGCGCCGCCATCCGGAGCGAGAGCGTCGCGCACACCTCGACGCCGATCGCGCCGGCGAGGGCGAGCCACGCCGCCGTCATCGCACACCCGCCCCGGCCCGCCGCGCCCGGTCGGAGCCGAGCTCCACCACGAGGACCCCGACGACGATGAGCGCCATGCCGAGCAGCATGACCGGGGTGAGCGGCTCGCCGAACACCGCCGCCGAGAGCAGGGCCGTGGCCGTGACGCCGAGCGCCGCCCAGATCCCGTAGGCCACGCCCAGCGGCAGCCCGAGCCGCAGGACCCGGGCCAGCAGCAGGAACGAGGCGAGGTAGCCGACCGCGACCACCGCGTAGAACGCGGGCTGCGCGAGCGCGGCCTTGAGCGACATCGTCGCCGTCACCTCGGTGGCGACGGCGCCCAGGAGCAGCATCCATCGGAGCACGCTGGATGACGCTACGCGAGCGGTGTCGGCCGGCGCGCGGGCGACCGTATGGTGGTCACCATGCAGGATGACTCGCGCCCCTCGCCGTCGGGCGATTCCGCCGTGGACGTGCTCATCGTGGGCGCGGGGATCTCCGGCATCAACGCCGCCTACCGGCTGCAGGAGCGGTGCCCGGACCTGGATTACCTCCTCGTCGACGGTCGCTCGCGGCTCGGCGGGACCTGGGACCTGTTCCGGTATCCGGGGATCCGCTCGGACTCGGACTTCTTCACCCTCGCGTTCCCGTTCCACCCGTGGACCGGCCGGGACGCGATCGTCGACGGCGACGAGATCCTCGACTACCTGGACGAGGTGGTGCGGACCCACGAGATCGCCGACCACCTGCGGATGGACACGATGGTCCACGCGGCCGACTGGTCGTCCGAGGACGCGCGGTGGACCGTGTCGTGCACGGTCGGCGGCGAGCCGCGCACGATCTCGGCGCGGTTCGTCGTGATGTGCACCGGCTACTACGACTACGAGGCGCCGTACGACCCGGGCTTCGCCGGCACCGACGACTTCGCCGGCACGCTCGTGCATCCGCAGTTCTGGCCGGAGGATCTCGAGGTGGCGGGCCGGCGGGTCGCGGTCATCGGTTCGGGGGCCACCGCGATCACCCTCGTGCCCGCGCTGGCCGAGCGGGGCGCCGAGGTGACGATGGTGCAGCGCACGCCGTCGTACGTCCTGTCCCGCCCGCGGCGCGACGTGGTGGCCGACGCCGCCCGGAGGCTCCTGCCGGCCGGTGCCGCGCACCGGTTCGCGCGTGCCAAGAACACCACGCTGCAGTGGGGACTGTTCCAGGTCAGCCGCCGTTTTCCCCAGGCCATGCGAGGCCTGCTCCGCAAGGGTGCGATCGCCGGGACCGGCTCCGAGGCGCTGGTGGACGAGCACTTCGATCCGCCGTACGACCCGTGGGACCAGCGCCTGTGCATCGCGCCGCGGGGCGACTTCTTCCGCGCCCTGCGCGACGGGGGAGCGAGGATGGTCACCGGACACATCGAGCGCTTCGTGCCCGAGGGCCTGCGACTCACCGACGGCCGGGTCGTCGAGGCCGATGTGGTGGTGACGGCGACGGGCCTGCAGATCCAGCTCCTCGGCGGCATCGAGGTGAGCCTCGACGGCGTCCCGGTGGAGAGCGCCGAGACGATCGTCTACCGGGGAGCCATGCTGGGCGGGGTCCCGAACCTCGCGTTCTGTGTGGGATACATCAACTTGTCGTGGACGATGCGCTCGGACATGAGCTCGCGGCTCATCGCACGGATCCTGCGGCGGCTCGTCGACTCGGGCGCGCGCTACGTCGTGCCGACGCCGCCGGCGAACCTCGGGCCGACGGGGCCGTTGCTCGACATGCAGTCGGGGTACCTCGCACGAGCCGCGGACCTCATGCCGCGGTCGACCGACACATACCCGTGGGCCATGAAGCAGAACTTCTTCGCCGACGCCTGGTCCACCAATCGGGCGGACCTGGACGACGGACTCCACTGGGAAGACGCAACGGCGTCGACCCGATGACCCGCCAGCCATCCCCAAAACGTCACAGTGACGTTTCGCGGGCGCCTGGGAGGGCACCGGAGAGCGGGGCCCGCCCGCCATGTGGGCCCGACGCTCGCACCGAGCGCCCGGGTCGGCGCGCTGCAGCCCGACACGCCCCGACGGCCATCGGCGTGAGATCGCGGCGCCGGCGGGACACCGGGGACCGTGCCGCGCACGGGCGCCGGCGCACAGGTCAGACGGGGTTCGCCCCTTTCGCGCCCGTCACCTTAGTGCCGATAATCTACATTATGTTAAGTGCGCTGTGTGGGGTGCGGCCCCCCGGCACGCGACGATGACTACCCTCTGCCCCATGCGGATCACGGCGATCAACCTCCACCCCGTCAAGAGCGGTGCGATCCGTCCGGTGTCCGCGGCGCCGCTCGATCCCGGAGGTCTCCGCGACGACCGGCGATGGATGGTCGTGGACGGCGACGGCGAGGCCGTCACCGCCCGCATGCTGCCCGAGTTGTTCCGGGTCGTCGCCGACACGCCCGTCACCGACCCCGCGGTCACCGCGGATCTACGCCTCGGCGCGGACGGCCAACCGCCGCTCGACGTCACCGCGCCTTCCGGCCCGCCGGTCCGGGTCACGATGTTCCGCCGGCACCGGATGGCGGCCACCCTCGCCGCGCCGGACGCCCACGAGTGGATCCGTACCGTCGTCGGCCGTGCGGATCTCCGACTGGTCTGGTGTCACGATCCGTCGCTCCGGAGGCTCGATCCCGCCCTCGCCTCCGAACACGACCACGCCGCGTTCCCCGACAACTACCCCGTGACCCTCGCCTCCGAGGCGTCCCTCGCACGGCTCAACGAATGGATCGGCGGCGACACTCCCCTCCCCATGTCGCGATTCCGGCCGAACATCGTGGTGGACGGCGAGGAGCCCTTCGCCGAGGATTCCTGGTCCCGCCTGAGACTCGGCCCGGTCGGATGCCGGGTGGTGCGGAGCGTCGACCGGTGCGTCATGACGACGATCGACCCCACGACCCTCGCCAAGGGTCCCGACCCCCTGCGCACCCTCGCGCGGCACCGCCGGTGGGACGGGAAGACGTGGTTCGCCCGGCACCTCATCCCGGACGGGACGGGCACCGTCCGAGTCGGCGACGAGGTGGCGGTGCTCTCGCGGACGAGTTGAACGGTGACGAACCTCTCCGCCGAAACCCGCCTCCGCGCGGTAGACATGAGGCCATGGCGGAGATCACGATCGCAGGAGCGGACCTCACCGGCGGCAAGAACGACCCCAAGGGCAAGAAGGCCCGCCGGAAGGCGGCCGCGCGGCTGCTGGAGGCGCTCATCGAGATCGACGCCTCCGGGCGCTACCCGCGCATCGAGGTGGTCCGCCCCTGGTCGGACCACAACCCGATCATCGTCGGCGAGATGGCGCGCCCCGGGGCGATCGACTGGTACCTCACCCGCGAGCTCAAGGCCTTGCTCAAGCTCGGCGCGCAGATCACCGTCGCCCCGTCCCGGCAGTCACTGGACTTCGACGATCCCCTGTTCTTCGACGCCGTGGACGAGCAGCGGTTCGACCTGCGCGCCAAGAAGCTGTTCCTCTTCGGCCCCGAACGGATGGCCCTCTCCCTGGACCGTCTGGCCCACTACACCGGGACGCCGGCGGAGTCGTTCCAGCGCCACGTCCTGTTCACCAACTACCGCATGCACGTCGAGGCCTTCCTCGAACGCTTCCCCGACGCCGAGCGCCCCCACCGCGACGACGTCCAGATGCCCGCCTACCACGCACCCGCCCCGGACAGCAGCGGCGTCACCCTGATCAACATCGGCGTGGGCCCCTCCAACGCCAAGACCGCCACCGACCACGTCGCCGTGCTCCGCCCCGACACCATGATGATGATTGGGCACTGCGGCGGCCTGCGGAACCGTCAGCGGATCGGCGACTATGTGGTGGCGACGGGGTTCCTCCGCAAGGACCACGTCCTGGACGAGGTCCTGCCCACCACGATCCCCGTCGTGCCGACGGCCCGCCTCAACCGCCTGCTCATCGAGGAACTCGAGGCACGGGGTTCCGAGTTCCGCATGGGCACGGTGTACACCACCGCCGACCGCAACTGGGAGCTCAACCAGCAGCAGCCCCTCGCAGACATGCGGACCGCCCGCTGCGTGGCGGTGGACATGGAGTCCGCCACCGTCGCCGCCAACGGCTTCCGGTACCGCATCCCCAACGCCACCCTGCTGTGCGTCTCGGACAAGCCGATGCACGCCGCCCCCAAGCTGGCCGGCGCCGCCGCGGAGTTCTACTCCCGCTCCAAGCAGATCCACCTCGACATCGCGCTGGCCACCCTCGACCGGGTCCGGGAGCTCCACCCGCGGGGTCTGCCCACGCAGGACATCCGCTCCTACGTCGAGCCGCTCATCGGCGCCGAGTGAGACCCGCCGCAGCGGCAGCGTGCCCGCTCCCCCACGTCGTCGCCACCGGCTCGGCGCCGGAACCGACAGGGCGGGACTACCGTGGCACACGACGCCACCGTCGCCCGCGAGAGAGGACCGGCCATGTCCGACTGGAACGCGAAGATCATCGCCGAGTTCCGCGCCAACGACGGGCGGGTCGGCGGACCGTTCGAGGGCGCGCCGATCGTGCTCGTCCACCACGTGGGCCGCAGGTCCGGCAAGCAGAACGTCACGCCCATGATGTATCTGCCGGACGAGTCGGACGAGTCGACCGTCTACGTCTTCGCCTCCACGGGCGGCGCGCCCCGGAACCCGGCCTGGTACTACAACCTCACCGCCGCCGGCCACGCCCGGGTCGAGCGGGGAACCGACGCCTACGACGTCACCGTCACCGAACTCACCGGCGCCGAGCGGGACCGGGTCTTCGACGAACAGGCGCGCCGCTTCCCGGGCTTTGCGGAGTACGCGGAGAAGACTGCCGGCATCCGGACGATCCCGGTGTTGGCGCTCCGGCACCGCGAGGCCGCCTGACCTGCACGAACAGCGGCTTGACTTTAGTCAAGGAGATCGCGGGCGAGCGAGCCTACCTTCAGTGGTGACCGGCCGGAACAAGGGCCGGAAGACCACGAGAGAAAGGGTTCGACATGTCCGTCGCGAGCCAGAACATCACCCACACCGTCCTGCGGGCCGAGGGCTTCTCCTGCCCCTCCTGCGTCCGCAAGATCGAGAAAAAGGTCGGCAGCCTGCCCGGCGTCGAGAAGGTGGCGGTCCAGTTCGCCTCCGCCCGCATCGAGGTCGATCACGACCCCGCCCGGGCCTCGGTGGACGACCTCGTCGCCGCCGTCGCCAAGGTCGGTTACACCGCCCGCCCCTCCGCCTTCTGAACCCCGGCCGGCCGCCACCCCGGCGGCCGGCCCTACACCCGTAGAAAGGTCGTGGTCCCCGTGACCGCCGTCCTGAGCCGGCTCCGCGGCAGGTGGGTCGTCCCCGCCGTCTCCGGCCTCCTCATCGCCCTGTCCCTACTCCTCACGCACGTCGTGGCCGCGGCCAACCCCGTGCTCACCGCCCAGTGGTGGATCGACGCCGGCGAGCACGCCACCACCACCGCCGAGTTCACGCTCGCGGACGCACTCATGCTCGCCGCGGCCGTCGTGGCCGGCTACCGCATCCTCGTGGCCGCGCTGCGGGCTCTGGCCGTCCGCCACATCGCGATCGACCTGCTCGTGTCCATCGCGGCGATCGGCGCGATCGTCATCGGCAACTTCTGGGAGGCGGCGGCCGTCACCTTCCTCTTCGCCATCGGGCACGCACTCGAGGCCGCCACGCTCAACAAGACCCGCTCGGCCCTGGCAGAACTCGTCGCCGTGGCCCCCGACACGGCCGTCGTCCTTCGCGACGGCGAGCAGGTCGAGGTCGGCGCGGGCGAGGTCCGCGCGGATGAGATCGTCCTGGTCAAGAACGGCGCCAAGGTGCCGGTCGACGGCGAGGTGGCCTCCGGAACCGGCGCGCTCGACGAGGCGTCGATCACCGGAGAGTCGATTCCGGTCGAGAAGGTCGCGGGCGACCGCGTGTTCGCCGGAACGGTCTCCCGCGGCGGGTTCCTCCAGGTGCGCGCCACCGGCATCGGCGCGGACACCACGCTCGCGCGCATCATCCACCGCGTGGAGGAGGCGCAGGACGCCAAGGCCCGCACGCAGGCGTTCATCGACCGCTTCTCCGTCTGGTACACCCCGGCGGTCATGGTCCTCGCGCTCGCGGCTGGTCTGATCACCCGCGACGTCGTCCTGGCGCTCACGCTGCTCGTCATCGGCTGCCCCGGCGCGCTGGTCATCTCGATCCCGGTCGCGATCGTCTCCGGTATCGGCCGCTCGGCCCGGAACGGCATCCTCATCAAGGGCGGCGAGTTCCTCGAGACCTCCGCACGGATCACCGCCGTGGCCGTGGACAAGACGGGCACGCTCACCGAGGGGCGCCCGCAGCTCACCGACGTGGTGACGCTCGACCCGGACGTGGACAGACGCACCCTGCTGCGCTGGGCCGCGGCCGCCGAGGCCGGCTCCGAGCATCCGCTCGCCCGCCCGATCCTCGACACGGCCCGCGCGGAGGGCGTCGGCCCCGAGGGCATCCCCGGTGCCGTCACCCCGGTCCCCGGCAAGGGCATCGTCGGCGAGGTGGAGGGCCGCCGGGTCCTCATCGGCAACGCCGCGCTCCTCGCGCAGTACGGGGTGGACGACGACGAGGGCCGCGCCGCGACCGCTGCGCGGGAGCTCGCGGCCGCCGGCCGGACCCCGATGATCGTCGCCGTGGACGACCGCGTGATCGGCCTGCTGGCCGTCGCGGACACGCTCCGTCCCGACGCCCCCGAGATGGTGCGTCGCCTGCACAATGCCGGAGTGGAGAAGGTCGTCATGCTCACCGGCGACACCCGGCTCGTCGCCGAGGCCGTCGGCCGCGCGGCGGGGATCGACGAGATCCACGCTGGCCTGCTGCCCGAGGACAAGCTCGACGCGGTCGCGGACCTGCAGCGCCGCGGGTACGTGGTGGCGATGGTCGGCGACGGCGTCAACGACGCCCCCGCCCTGGCCACGGCCGACATCGGCGTGGCGATGGGGGCCGCCGGCTCGGCGGTGGCCGTGGAGACCGCGGACATCGCGCTCATGGGCGACGACCTCCTCAAGCTCCCCGAGGCCGTCGGACTCGCCCGGCGCACCGTGGCGGTGATGCGGCAGAACATCGCGATCGCGCTGCTCACCGTGGTCGTGCTCCTGGCCGGGGTGTTCCTCGGCGGTGTGACGATGTCCATCGGCATGCTCGTCCACGAGGGTTCGGTGCTCGTGGTGATCGGCAACGCGATGCGCCTGCTGCGCAACGGGCGTCGGGCCCGGCGGCCCGGGACGGCCGAGCA
>DUTZ01000322.1 GCA_012841845.1 Actinomycetales bacterium
CGCCGAGGCCGACGCCCCCGCGCCGGCGTCCCCGCCCTCCGCGCCCTCGTCGAGGGTGGTGATGGGCCGGGTCTGGACGATGTAGAGCCGCCCGTCCTCGAAGGCGAACTCGGTGTCCTGCTGCCGGTCGTAGTGCTTCTCGGACGTGACGGCCAGCTCGGCGACCGCGCGGACCTGGTCGTCGGTGAGCACGCGGTCGAGCTGCTCGTCCTCGGGGACCGGGACCAGCCCGTCGTCGGTCCGACCGGCGACGATCTGCGCCACCTTGCGCCCCACGTGGGCGCTGAGGATCTCGCCCGTCGCCTTGGAGACCACGTAGGTGTCGGGCTCGACCTTGCCGCCCACCACCACCTCGCCGAGGCCGAACGCGGCCTCGATCACCACGCGGTCGGTCTGCGACGTGCGGGGGTCGGCGGTAAAGGCGACGCCGGAGGTGTCGGAGCGCACCATCTTCTGCACCACGACGGCGATGGACGGCTCGTCGTGGTACTCGGCCACCCCGCGGTAGGTCATGGCGCGCGGCGACCACAGCGAGCACCAGCACTTGTGGACGGCCTCGAGCAGGGCGTCGGCGCCCACGACGTCGGTGAACGACTCGTGGATGCCGGCGAAGGAGGTGTCGGCGGCGTCCTCGGCGGGCGCCGAGCTGCGCACGGCCACGGGCACGTCGGTGCCGAGCCGCCGGTAGTGCGCGAGGATCGCCTCGCGCAGCTCCTCCGGCATCTCGACGGCGGCGACGGCCTCGGTGAGCTCCTCCGACCGGGCGATGAGCTGGGCCTCGGTGAGCCCGTCCTCCGGGACCCGCTTCTCGTGGAGCCGGTCGCGGACCCCGCCGGAGTCCATGGCCGCGAGGTAGGCGGACTGGCCGATCGCGAACCCGGGCGGAACCGGGAACCCGGCCCCCGTCATCTCGCCGAGGTTGGCCGATTTGCCGCCGTACTCCGGCGCGTCGTCCAGGCGCAGGTCGTCGAAGTCGGTCACCCACATGTCGCTCATCCCGTTCCCCTCCGAGATCGCGGCCCGCGGATCAGGGCCGGTCGTGCGTCCCATGGTGACCGGATCCGGGGGCCGGAGGGGGCCGGTTCGGGCAGAATCGGTGCATGGCAGAGATCCAGCTGCGGATTCCCGGGCCCTCGTCGCTCGTCCGGGCCGCGTTCCGGGTGGTCGAGTGGGAGCTCGAGGTGGTGCGGCTCGTCGGCTCCCTGCCGGCGCGCGTGGTGGGGCTGCTGGAGAGCGTCGACGACATCATGGCGCGGGTCGAGGCGCTGCTCGACGACGCCGAGCGCACCGTCAACGCGATCGACGGGATCGTCGCCTCCGCCGCGGAGACGGTCGACGGGGTCCGGGCCACGGTGCAGCGGGCGAACGAGGTGGTCGACGACGTGGCGCGCACCGTCGAGTCGGCCGACGGGATCGTGGGCCGGGTCGGGTCCACCGTGGACTCGGCGGACGCGATCGTCGGCCGGGTGGGCGGGACGGTCGATGCCGCCGACGCCATGGTCGCGCGCGTCGAGCCGCTGCTCGACTTCGCGGACTCCGCGCTGGCGCCCGTGCGCCCCGTGGTGGAGGCGCTGCTCGTGGACGCCGAGCTCGATCCCGCCGCGGCCCGGCGGGTGGCCGCGCGCCTCGCGGAGGTCCTGGTCTACGCCGACCAGACCCTGACCGCGGTGCAGCCGATCGCCGACGAGCTCCTGGAGTCGGTGGACCCGCGCGAGGTCGCGGCGGTGGTCGGCCTCGTCGGCCGGGTGGCGAACCTGGTGGAGTTCGCCGACACCGTCCTGGGGCCCGTGCGTCCCGTGGTGGAGGCGCTGGTCGCCGAGGCCGAGCTCGACCCGGACGCCGCCCGGCTCGTCGCCTCCCGCCTGGTCGAGGTGCTGGTCTACGCGGACCGGACCCTCGCGTCGGTCGAGCCGATCACCGACGAGATCCTGGCGTCGGTCGACCCGCGGGAGCTGGCGGGCGTGGTCGAGCTCGTGGGCCGGGTGGAGCCGCTGCTGGACTTCGCCGACACCGCCCTGGCGCCCGTGCGGCCGGTCGTGGAGACGCTGCTCGCGGACGCGGAGCTCGACCCCGACACCGTCCGGGACGTGGCCACCCGGGTCGTCGAGGTGCTGGCCTACGCCGACAGGACCCTGACGGCGGTCGAGCCGATCGCCGACGAGGTCCTCACCTCGATCGACCCGCACGAGGTCGCGGCCATGGTCAAGCTCATCGACCACCTGCCGCTCATCGTGGGCACGCTCGAGAACGACGTCCTGCCCGTCCTTGCCTCGCTGGACAACGTCGGCCCCGAGGTCCACCAGATCCTCGAGGTGGCGCAGCAGTGCCTCGAGGCTCTGGCCGGCATCCCCGGCTTCCAGTTCCTGCGCCGCCGCGGCGAGAACGGCAAGGACGGCAAGGACGGCAAGGACGGCAGGGACGGCGGCGGGAACGGCGGGAACGGGAGGGGATGACGGCGAGGCGGCCGGCCGCGACCGGCGAGGCCCACCTCGTCGTCGTCAATCCCCCCTGTTACTCAGCAATCCCCCCAGGTACTCCGCGAGTGCGTCCTCGCTCACCGGGCGGTAGTCCCAGACGTCGACGCCCACGTTGACGCCCCAGGTCCCGCGGTGGCTGCGGGAGTGCCGGTAGGACTCGTGCACGTGGCCGTGCAGCAGGGGGATGCCCTCGTCGCGGAGGCGGAAGTGCTCGTAGCGGTCCGTCTCGCCCGAGTCGCCGGCGTACGGGAAGTGGGAGAGCAGCACCCGCGTGGCCGGGGCCTGCGGGTGCGGCGGCGGCAGGGTGGTCACCGCGAAGTCCAGGACGGCGGTGAACCCGGCCGCGAGGTAGGCGTCCCGCCGGCGCCACCCGCCGCGGGCCCCGCCCCAGCAGGCGTCGTGGTTGCCGCAGACGAGGATCTTGGTGCCGTGGAGGCGCTCGACCATCGCGAGGGTGGGCTCCTTGCCGTGCATGTCCACGTCGCCCAGGACCCAGACGGTGTCCTCGGGCCCCACGACCGCGTTCCAGTTGTCGATGAGCGCGGTGTCCATGTGCTCGACCGAGGTGAACGCGGCCCCGCGGGCCGGCGACAGCTCGAGCAGGCGCGCGTGGCCGAGGTGCAGGTCGGCGGTGAAGAACGTGGTCATCCCGGCCCCCGATCCGCGTCGGCTGGACAAATGGGCGATGTCCCGGACCGCTCGTCGAGCGGCGGTCCGGGACATCGCGGTGGAGCCGATGACGGGAATCGAACCCGCGCTGTCTGCTTGGGAAGCAGAAGTTCTACCATTGAACTACATCGGCAGTGCCGGAACAGATTATCACGCGGCCGGCTCGGTGCCCTTCTCCCCGGTCCCGGAACCCGTCTCGCCGGCGCCGCGGCTCTTCCCGGCGGCCTTGCGCTTGGCCTTCTCGGTCATGGGCCGCTTCTTCTGTCCCAGCGAGGCGCGGGGGACGAAGCCGAACGCGACGCCGCCGACCACCGCCACGGCCACGCCGCCGATGATCCAGGGCACCACCGAGCCGCCGCCGGTGACGCCCATGAGCACGATGAGCACGCCGAGCCCGACGCACACCCACGACCACGTGGTCCAGCGCCAGATGTACTTCGAGGGCTCTTCCCTGAACTCGTCCATACCCCCGATTCCACCACGTCAGCCGGTGCGAACGCATATCGCCCGCCCCCTCCAACCCGACGTCTCCCTCATGTTGTGGCTGGTCTCACCGCATTCTCGGGCGCACCCGGGTAATGAATCGGCCCCCTCGGACGCTGAAGAGGAGGAGAGTCCATTTTAGTAGGACGGTTGTCCGGATCGCGGGCGCCGACGGGCCGAGGAGGGGTCGATGAGGGACGAGAGCGTGGAGCGGTCCGGGGTGCGCCCGGTCGCGGAGCGCGTCCGCACCGTCCTCGCGCGCGGTGCGGGCGGCACGGTCGAGGCCGGCATGTTGCGCCGGCCCCTGCGGTCGGCGCGGGTGCGCGACGACGGCGTGGTCGTCCTCGTGGTGGACGTCGGCGGCATGTCCCGCGACTCCGTCGACGCCCCCGGCGTCACCGCGCCCGGCGGGTCCGCCACCGTCGAGATCGTGGACACCGTCTGCACGGGCCGGTGCCGGGGCCGGTCCGTCCGGCCGTCGTTCGCGATCGACGGCCGACCCGCCGGGGGAGGGGTCGGGTGTGACGACGAGTGTGCGGTCACCCGGGGAGTGGTCCGGATCTCGGGGATCGTCACCTCGTCGTCGTC
>DUTZ01000323.1 GCA_012841845.1 Actinomycetales bacterium
CGGCAGCAGCCCGGCCGGGCCGGCGGCGGGGGAGACCCCGTCGAGCATCGCCACGCGGTCGCCCACCACCTCGAGGAGCTGCGCCTGCGCGAGCCCGCCCACGTACTCGGTGAGGGCGTCGTAGGGCTGGTCGGCCCAGGCCGTGCGCAGCAGGAACAGCGGCAGCGGCCAGGCGGGGTGCAGGGCGGTGCCCTGGATCGCCGGGGTGGTCATGGGATGCGAGCGTACCGGCGCGGATCGGGGGACACACGCCGCGCCGCCCGCATCTCGCGCGCCGGCCGGGCTACCGTGTCGGGCCGTGGCTGACATGTACGGATCCGACGTCCTGGCCGGTACCGCGAAGCGGCGCCGCCCCCAGATCCCGGTGATCGACGCCGAGCGTGACCTCGTGGTGGAGGACTCCGAGTCCGGCTTCTGCGGCGCCGTGGTGGGCTTCGACCGGAGCTACGACGGCGAGTTCGTCAAACTCGAGGACCGGCGCGGGACCGTGCGTCTGTTCGCCATGACGCCGGCGGCCTTCCTCATCGACGGCAAGCCGGTCACCCTCCGCAAGCCGAAGCCCGCCGCGCGGCCGGGCCCCGCGATCACCGCCTCGGGCTCGCGCAGGGTGGAGAACCTGCGCGCCCGCACCGCCCGCGCCGGACGCATCTGGGTGGAGGGCATCCACGACGCCGCTCTGGTCGAGCGCATCTGGGGTCACGACCTGCGCGTCGAGGGGATCGTCGTGGAGCCGCTGCACGGTATCGACGACCTGCCCGCGCTGGTCCGCGAGTTCGGGCCCCACCCCGGCGCGCGGCTCGGCGTGCTCGTGGACCACCTCGTCGAGGGCAGCAAGGAGTCCCGCATCGTCGCCGGGCTCGGCCCGCACGTGCTGGTGACCGGGCACCCTTACGTCGACATCTGGCAGGCGGTCAAGCCCGCGGCGGTCGGCATCCGCGAGTGGCCGACCGTCCCGCGCGGCGAGGACTGGAAGACCGGCATCTGCGAGCGCCTGGGCTGGGGCGAGCCCGCGGACGGCTTCCGGCGTGTCCTGGCGGCCGTGTCGAGTTACCGGGACATCGAGCCGGCGCTGCTCGGAGCGGTCGAGCGGCTGGTGGACTTCGTCACCGAGCCCGCCTGACCTCGTCGTCGTCCACCACCCCCGGCCCCTCCCGCCCGTCCGACGCGCCGCCGGGTCGCACCGGGATGCGGGCGTCGAGCCACACCCCGGCCAGCCCGATGACGGCGAAGGCGGCGGTCGCCCACAGCGCCGCGGTCCCCGCGCCCTCCGTCAGCGCGTCCCCGAGCAGGATCGCCGCGACGGTGCCGGGGGCGCTGCCCACGACCCGCGCGGGCAGGAAGTGCGCGAAGCGGATCGAGGAGAGGGCCGCCGCGTAGTTGAGCACGGAGAACGGCACGGCCGGCACCATGCTCAGTCCGATGATCGACGGCCAGCCGCGGCGTCGCAGGTGCGCGTCGATCCCCACGACCCTCGGATGCCGCCGCAGGCCCGCGGCCCGCTCGTAGCCGAGGGCGCGGACGCCGAGGAACGCCATGGTCGCGCCGGCCGCGGTGGCGACCAGGGCCCCGGGGATGGCCACGGCGGGGACGAAGAGCACGGCCGCCGAATAGGTGAACGTGGACCGCGGGACCGGGAACACGGAGACGACGGCGTAGGTGAGGAAGAAGACGAGGGGGAACCACGCGCCGAGCTCCGTGGACCACTCGCGGATCCGCTCCAGGCCCGGCATCGGCACGAGGAACGCCAGGAGGACGACGGCGAGCATCGCCGCCACACCCAGCAGGACCCGTCCGCGCACCCGACGACTCTAGCCCGGCCCCCCGCGCGTCCTGCCCCCGTGTGGACCCAGTGCGAGCGGTCGCCCTCCGACGTGAGGGGAGCCTCGACTAGAGTTCCCACCAAGAATCCGTGTCGCTCCGAGAGAGAACGAGGTACCGGTGTCCAGTCCGACCACAGGCCCCGACCTGAACTCCTGGTACGCAGCGGTGGGAGCCGTGCTCGCCAAGGCCGCCCGCAAGGACCCGTCGGAGATGCCCGAGGACGCCTGGCGTTCCCTCGTGACCACGACGCGCGACGGGATCGAGGTCAATCCTCTCTACACCCGCGCCGACGAGACCGCCGAGCGCCCCGCCCCGGGCGCGTTCCCGTACGTCCGCGGCGGCGACCGCACCGGGCTGCCGGAGAACGGCTGGCACGTGAGCGCCCGTGTCGAGGCCGGCGACTCGGCCTCGGACACCAACACCGCGGTGCTGGACCTGCTGAACCAGGGCGTGTCCGCGCTGTGGCTGCGTGTGTCGGCCGCCGACGTGGCCGGGGTGCTCAAGGATGTCTACCTGGACCTGGCGCCGGTGACGTTCGACGTGGGTGCGGACGTCGTGGAGGTCGCCGAGGCGTTCCTCGCCCACGTGGACGAGCGCAGGGCCGCCGGCGACGGGGTCACGGACCGCGCGGCGATCGTCGCCGACCTGGGCGTGGCGCCGGTGACGGCCGCCTACGCCGCCGGCTCGGAGACGATCGGCCTCGACGCCGCGGTCCGCCTGGCCGCGCAGGTCTCCGAGCGCGAGGAGACCATCCGCACCTTCGTCGCCGACGGCACCGTGTTCCACGCCGACGGTGCCGGCGACGCCCAGGAGCTCGCCTACGCGGTGGCCGCCGGCCTGGAGTACGTCCGCGCACTCATGCGGGCCGGGCTCTCCGCCGCGGACGCGCTGCGCCAGGTGTCGTTCCGCCTGGCCGCGACGGACGACCAGTTCCAGTCCATCGCCAAGTTCCGCGCCGGCCGCCTCCTGTGGGCCCGCGTCGCCGAGCTCCTCGGCGCGCCCGAGGCCGGCGACGCCCCGCAGCAC
>DUTZ01000324.1 GCA_012841845.1 Actinomycetales bacterium
CACGCCCTGACGAGCTCCGCGACCGCCGCGACCGGGGTGGCCGGCACCAGCGCGGGCGCCGTGGGAACGCCGCGGCCGAGGGCCCGGTAGGCCCAGCCGGCGGCCGTCCAGCGCTCGCCCGGCATGCAGTTGCGGCCGTCGAGGAGGATCCGGCCGCGGGCCACGGCAGCCACGTCGGCGGGGTCGAGCTCCACGAACTCGCCCCACTCGGTGGCCACGAGCACCACGTCGGCGCCCTCGCACGCGGCGATCGCCGAGTCGGCGTAGGCGAGCGTCGGGTACAGCCGGCGGCTGTTGTCCATGGCCTGCGGGTCGTAGACCACGGTCTGCGCGCCCTTGAGCGAGAGCATCCCCGCCACGGCCAGCGCCGGGGAGTCGCGGACGTCGTCGGAGTTGGGCTTGAACGCGGCGCCGAGCACGGCGACCGTGCGGCCCAGCAGCGTGCCGCCGCACACCTCGGCGGCGAGCTCGACCATCTTCTCGCGGCGCCGCATGTTGATCGAGTCCACCTCGCGCAGGAAGGTGAGCGCCTGGTCGGCGCCCAGCTCGCCGGCGCGGGCCATGAAGGCGCGGATGTCCTTGGGCAGGCAGCCGCCGCCGAAGCCGAGGCCGGCGCCGAGGAAGCGGCGGCCGATCCGCGGGTCCATGCCGATCGCGTCCGCGAGCACCGTGACGTCGGCGCCCGCGGCCTCGCACACCTCGGAGACGGCGTTGATGAAGCTGATCTTGGTGGCCAGGAACGCGTTGGCGCTCACCTTGACCAGCTCGGCGGTGGGCAGGTCGGTGACGATCACCGGGCACGGGTCGTTCTCGAGGATCGGCGCGTACGCCTCGTCCACCAGGGCGCGGGCCGAGCTGGCCGGATCGGCCAGCCCCACGACGATGCGGTCCGGCGTGAGCGTGTCCTTGACCGCGAAGCCCTCGCGCAGGAACTCGGGGTTCCACACGACCTCGGCGCGCACGCCGACCGGGGCGTGCAGGTCGGCCAGGTCCTGCAGATGCGCGGCGGTGCCCACCGGCACGGTGGACTTGCCCACGAGCACCGCGTCGCGGCTCAGCAGCGGCGCCAGGCCCGTCACCACGGCCTCGACGTAGGTGGTGTCCGCGGCGAACTCGCCCTTGCGCTGCGGGGTCCCCACGCCGATGAAGTGCAGGTCCGCGAACTCGGCGGCCTCCGCGTAGTCGGTGGTGAAGCGCAGGCGACCGGACTCCACGTGCCGGCGCAGGATCTCGGGCAGGCCCGGCTCGTAGAACGGGACCTCGCCGGCGGTCAGGCGAGCGATCTTCTCGTCGTCGACATCCACCCCCAGCACCTCGTGGCCGAGCTCGGCCATGCAGGCGGCGTGGGTGGCGCCGAGGTATCCGGTCCCGAACACGGTCATACGCATGTCGCCGTTCTATCGGCGGGACACGACGCCCCGGGAACGCCCCGTGCACGTCCCGGTGAACGCCGGACGAGGAGTCCGGGGGCGGGTTACGCCGAGGTGGCCGTCAGCGGAAGTTGAGGTAGGCGCGCGACGGCGTGGGCCCGCGCTGCCCCTGGTACTTCGACCCGACCTTGGCGCTGCCGTACGGCGTCTCCGCCGGGCTGGACAGGCGGAACAGGCACAGCTGGCCGATCTTCATGCCCGGCCACAGCGTGATGGGCAGGTTCGCCACGTTGGACAGCTCCAGCGTGATGTGCCCCTCGAAGCCCGGGTCGATGAACCCGGCCGTCGAGTGCGTGAGCAGGCCCAGCCGGCCGAGCGAGGACTTGCCCTCGAGGCGGCCGGCGAGGTCGTCGGGCAGCCCCACCCGCTCGAGCGTCGCGCCCAGGACGAACTCGCCCGGGTGGAGGACGAAGGGGTCGCCCTCCGCCGGCTCGACCATCTCGGTGAGGTCGTCCTGCTGCCGCGCCGGGTCGATGTGCGTGTAGCGGGAGTTGTTGAACACGCGGAAGAAGCGGTCCAGGCACACGTCGATGCTGGACGGCTGGATCATCGACGGGTCGAGCGGGTCCAGCACGAGGCGGCCGGCGTCGAACTCGGCGCGGAGGTCACGGTCGGAGAGCAGCACGGGGTCGAGGGTATCGCGATCGGGCGTGCCGCCCGGCCCGAAGGGCGGCGGTCGGGCGGCGGTCGCATGCTCGGCTGCCCGCGCCCGCCGACAGCCGCCCCTGATCGCGCTCGCCTGCCCCGGCTGTTGCCGTAGCGGATGGACGCGAAGAGGGGCGACCTTCCCAGAGCCCGGCACATGCCGGAGCAGATGCCACACCCGGCTGGCAGGCGCGGGAGCAGATGCCACACCGGCTGGCAGGCGCGGGAGCAGATGCCACACCGGGCGCCGCGCCGGAGCAGCTGCCCGAGCAGCTGCCGGGCAGAGCCACCCTGCGGGCGGAAGCGGGCTAACGCTCGGGCGCG
>DUTZ01000325.1 GCA_012841845.1 Actinomycetales bacterium
ATCGCTGGAGCGATAGAAACGCCGCCTCGAACTGCACACCGATCAGGGGGTGATCCGGGGCGACCCGATGGGGTGGGGGCGTTTGTGCGCCTAACCTTGGCCCATGGCCGAACAATCCCGCGACGTGAGCAAGAACATCGTCGCGCGCGCCCCCGAGGTCGGCGGCAACCTGCTCCGCACCCTGCTGGAGACCGCGATCAACGGCACGAACAACCTGCCGGGCGCGAAGTCGATGGCGGCCAAGCACCTCGTCAAGCGCTCCTCGGTCGAGGAGGCGCTCGAGTCGTTGGTGCTCACCCACGTCGGCCTCGCCGGCGCGCAGGGCTTCGTGACCAGCCTCGGCGGACTCCCCACCCTGGCGGTCACCCTCCCCGCGAACATCGCCGGGCTGGCCATCGTGCAGATCCGGATGATCGCGAGCATCGCCCACCTGCGTGGCTACGACATCAACGCCCCCCAGGTGCGCACGGCGATGATCCTGTGCCTCATGGGCCGCGAGGGGACCCAGAAGCTCGTCGAGTCCGGCGCCCTGCCGACCACCCCGCTCGCCATCGCGACCGCGCCGGTGTTCGACTCCACGCTCGACCAGCTGGTCAGCGAGAAGGTGCTCGGCGAGCTGGTCTCCCGCATCGGCGGGCGCCGCGCGTCGCTGATCCTCGCCCGCCGCGTCCCGCTGCTGGGTGGCGGCGTCGGCGCGACCATGGACGGCCTGTCCACCATCGAGATCGGCGGGTACGCCCGCGAGGTCTTCGTCAACCGCCGGCGCCTATCGCGCGACTGACCCTGCCCAAGCGTCGGATGGCCTCCCCGGCACTCGGATGACCTCGACACTCACCTTCGTCACCCACGAGACGCGTGACAAAGCCCCTTGCGAGCGACAAACCCGCGTGTCGGGCCAGGCGGACCACGGGCGCCGGGGGAAGCGCACGGCTCCGTCACGCAGACGCTCCTCCGAGTGTCCAGACACCCACGTCATGCGGGGAGCAACTGGACCCCCGCAGGAGCGTCTGGAGATCCGACAAGGCGTCAGACGGGCACACGCCCCGGCTCAGTCGTTCGGACGCCGCAGGTCCAGCCGGCTGCCCTCGGCGATGCCGAAGTACGTGGTCGGGCCACCGCCCCGCATGAGTGGATCGGCGCGCACCGTGTCGAAGATGCCGTCGACGAGCAGGTCGTCGTCGATGTGCACCATCACGACCTCGCCGATGGTCAGCGCGGCGCCGCTCGAGTGGCCGTCGGCGTCGGTCAGCTCGACCTGCTGGCTGACCCGGCACTCGAACGTGACCCGGGCCTCCCCCACCCGCGGCGCGGCCACGACCTCGGACGCCTCGGGAGTCAGCCCCGCGCGCTCGAACTCGTCGACGTCGGTGAGCGTCGAGGTCTCGTTCATCGGCACGAGCAGGTCGCGGGAGACGAGGTTCCAGGTGAACTCGCCCGTGTGGGCGCAGTTGCGGGCGGTGTGCTTCCACGCGGTGCTCGCGAACCCCACCAGCGGCGGGATGTAGTTGAACGCGTTGAAGAACGAGTACGGCGCGAGGTTGCGGCGTCCGTCGTCGCCGAGGGTGCCGATCCAGCCGATCGGGCGTGGGGCGACGATCGCGTTGAACGGGTTGTGGGGCAGGCCGTGGCCGTCGGCGGGCCGGTAGCTGTGGCGTCCCATCACCGCACCCCCACCGCTCCGCGCAGGAGCGCGCCGAGCCAGGCCGCCTCGCCCGCCGGGACCTCCTGGGCCTCGTTCGCGTCGCGCTCGGGCGCCGTCTCCGTCACGCGGTACACCCCGTCGACCCGGGTGAGGTACCGGTAGTCGACCAGCTCGCGGCGCAGCGTCGCCACGTCGTCGTGGGCCTCGCGCAGGATCGCGTTCACCTCGGTCTCGGCGTAGTCACGCCCCGGCTCGAAGCCGCGCAGCAGCTCCAGCAGCACCGAGACCCGCGCCTTCCGCTTGGCCGGGATCTGCCGCAGCCGCGGGCCGTCGAAGAACACCCGCACGGTGCGCTGGTGGTCGGGGTCATCCAACTCGGACGCGCCGGTGGTCGTGCCTGCCGAGACCCCACCCCGCACCTCCCCCAGCAGTGCGGCGTTGAGCGCGTACACCCGCCGGGTCGCGTCGGGCGTGACGGTGACGATGCCCACCTCGGCGAGGCGCTGCATGTGGTGGCTGACGGTGGGCGCGCTCAGGCCCAGGGCGTCGGCGAGCTCGCGGCCGGTGTGTGGCCGGTCCGCGAGCAGGCCGAGGATGCGCAGGCGCGTCGCGTCCGCGATCGTCTTCAGCAGGCGCACCCGCAGGTCAAGGTCATTCGACATGCATCAAACATTAGACGCCCGTCGAAGTAACCGTCAATCAGTGCGGGAACACCAGCTCGCCGACCACGAAGTACAACCCGAACAGTGCCGGCAGCATCGTCGCGAGTACGAGCAGCGACCGCTCGCCGCTGCGGAACCAGGCGATGGCCGTCGCGATGCCCGATCCGATCAGGCCCGCGAACGCCGGGACCGTCAGCAGGAACATGGGCACCCGCCGGGACTCCTCCATCCCCGGGTTCGACACGATGATCGCCAGCACGAACAGCGCCACACCGCCGAGGGCCAGCCCGATGGCCCAGCGGCCCGCCGTCGTCGTGGGCAGGAGGCTCGGGCGTGCGTGCCGCTCGTGCAA
>DUTZ01000326.1 GCA_012841845.1 Actinomycetales bacterium
CACGGCGAGCCGCGGCAGCGTGGAGCGGTGGGCGCGCAGCACGTGCACCGCCTCGGGGAGGTCGCCGCGGGCCTGGACGAAGGCCCGCGCGGCGGTCTCCGGGTCCCACAGCGCGGCCTCGCCCATGAGGCGGTCGACCGACTGCCTCAGGTGGGTGAGCACCTGGGCGGTGTCGGGGGCGCCCTCCTCGCCGGTGAGCACCAGCTCCTCCGCGGCGAGGATCGCCTCCGTCCCGCCCTTGTTGGTCCCTGCGTAGCTCACGAGTCCGCCCCTTCCAGCCGGTCGATGCGCGTGGTGCGCGGCAGTCCCGCGATCGCGCCGTCGGGGGCCACCAGGATCAGGTCGATGCCCCGCGGGTACCCGCTCGTCAGGGCGCGGCGGGCGTCGAGGACCTCCGCGTCGAGGCCGGCCACGCGCAGGCCGGCCTCGCCGTCGATCCCCGGGCCCGTCAGGCGCAGGCTCCCCGCCCCCGCGCCCTCGCAGAGGCCGTCGACCATCTGGACGACCATGGCGCCGTCCTGCGGCACCTCGTCCGTGCCCACGGCGAGCTCCTCGTACTGGGCGGGGACGGGGCCGGCCCCGGCCAGGACCCAGCGCGCGGCGCCGACGGCGACGACGGGCGCGTGCGTGATCGCGGCGGCCGCCCGCAGGTCCTCCACGGCCTCCTCGGGGGTCCGCGAACCCGGCAGCACCGCGACCGGGGTGGTGAGGTCGGTCAGCGCGAGCAGCGGCATGAGGTGCGCCGGGTGGCGGTCCGTGGCCACGCGGTGGATCGTGCCGGGGCGCGTGAGCGCGTCGAGGCAGGCGCGGAAGACGTCGCGGCACTCGTGCTCGTCGAGCACCACGGCGCCGGGCGTCGGTGCGGCGGGGGCGTTCACAGGACCTCCTCGAATCGGACGATCGTGGGCTGCAGGCGCTCCCACTCGGCGGCGCGGGCGTCGCGCAGGGCCGCCTCCACCTGGTCGGCGGCGGCGCGGATGCGGTCGGCCCGCGGGCCGCCGCGGGCGATCTCGGCGTCGCAGACGGCCTGCGCGAGCGCCGCCGCGCGGTCCTCGCCGACCCGCATCCCCCAGCCGGGCTCCCCGGCCAGCTCGACCTCGGCGCTGGTGACCAGCAGGTCCACGAGGTTGAAGCGCAGCCCGGCGATCGGCTCGCGCACCCGGGTGAGCACCGTGCCCACCTCGGGCGCCCGGACGACGCGCATCTGCTCGTCGACGAGGCAGGCGTCGGCGAGGTCCACCACGAGGTCGCGGTCGGCCCGCGCCAGCAGCCCGCCGACGCGCTCCCGGTCGCCGGCGGCGTGCCCCGGCGCGGTCCTGGTTTCGGTCTCTCTGTCCACGCCGTAGACGTTCGCCCCCGCGGCTGACGGCCGGCGTTCGCCCGCATGAACGACAGGTGACGTCACGGGGAAAGCCGCCGGGGGTTGCCGCGTGGCACCCGCCCTCGTCATCCGTCGAGTTCGCAGATCACCCGGATGAGGTCCGTGCGCAGCCGGCCCCGGCTGCACAGGAGGGGTTCGCCGGTGGCGGCGTCGACGTTGGCGCTCTCCAGGAGCCACGTGTGCTGGCCCGGCGCCAGCCCCAGGCGGGTGCACACCTCGGCCGGGGCGGCCTCGCTCGAGGCCCGGGCCCACGTGCGGCGCGGGTCGTAGCCGGCGTCGGTGAGCACGTCCTGGATCGACTCGCACACCTCGAGCCGGATGTCGGCGTGGTCGAGCACGCCGGGGACGAACCACTCGGCCGTCACGCCGGCGGGGACGTCGTCAAAAAAGACGAGGCGCTCGCACCGCTCCCACGCGCTGCCGTCGGCCACCCCGAGGCGGCGGGCCGCCTCCACCGGGGGCGGGACGCGGTCCCACCCGATCACCACGCTCCGCACGGTCCTGCCGGTCTCCTCCACGAGGCGGTGCAGCGACGGCGCCCGGTCCCGCGACATGACGTACTCGACCCGGCGGTGGACGAAGGTGCCGATGCCCTGCTCGCGGCGGACCAGGTGGTCGTCGACGAGGGACTGGACGGCCCGGCGGATCGTCGCGCGCGGGACGCCGTGGCGTCGCATGAGCTGGTGCTCGCTCGGCATCCGGGTGCCGACGGGCAGCGTCCGCGCCAGGTCGGCCAGCTCCCGCGCGATGGCCGCCGCGGTGGGGCGGTCGTCCGCCGTCACCCGCGCCCTCCCGGCACGAGCGAGCGCAGCAGGTCCG
>DUTZ01000327.1 GCA_012841845.1 Actinomycetales bacterium
ACCGCTCCCGCAAGGGCGGCCGCCCCGAAGGGGGCGAGCACGCCGTCGCGGTCGCAGACCGTCGCCCAGCGCGCGCTGGCCAACACCGGTGTGCAGATCGGTCTGGTCGGGCTCGCCTCCGCGGCGCTCATCGCCGGTGGCGCGGTGCTGCTGACGGTCCGCCGTCGCGCGGACTGACCCGCCACCGCCGAACGACCGACGGGCCCCGGGGATCCGACCCCGGGGCCCGTCGTCGTGCACACCCGGGGGCGGAAGCGGCCCTGACGTGGCGCATGACCTGAGAAGATCCTAAGATCAGCAGTGACGTGTCTCCGCGGTCGCCCGGCCGCAGTTCCGGAAGGCCACACATGGACCGCCGCCCCGCCGCGATGATCGCCGCCGCCTGCGCGGCGGTCGCGCTCGCCGGCGTCCCGGCGGCCGGGGCGCAACCGTTCGGCGTGGGCGACGCCGCCCCGGAGATCGAGTACCCCGTCCTCAGCGAGCTGCCGCCCCTGCCGGCGGAGGGCGGCGACGAGTCCCCGGCCGACGAGACCGACCCCTCGGACTCCACCTTCTCCGGGATCCAGACGGCCGCGTTCGTGCTCGCCGGTGTCGTCCTCGTGGCGGGCGCGGCGGGCCTGACGCTCGTCACCCGTCGGGGCCGGGGAGAGGACCCGCACGCGGCGGACGAGCGGCCGGACCCGCACGGGGCGGGACCGCACCCGGACGGCCCGTCCCGATAGTCTCGGGGCATGAGCCGCCACATCGCAGGACGAGGCCGCGTCGGCCGCGCCACCCGGCCCCAAGCCGGCCCCCCGGCCGAGCCCGTCGAGTGCGACCTGACCAGCAAGCTCACCCTGGGGCAGTTCCTCAAGCTCGCCTCGCTCCTGGACTCGGGGGCCGAGGCCAAGGACGCCGTGGCCGCCGGCGAGGTCGCCGTCAACGGCGAGGTCGACACGCGGCGCGGGCGGGGGCTCGCCGACGGCGACGTGGTCACGTACGCCGACCGCGCGGCCCGCGTGGTGGCCCGGGGAGGGGCCCGATGACCGCGCCCGGGACCCAGGCCCCGGTGGTCCTGCACGACGACGACCCCGGAGCGCGCCGCTACGCGGGCTGGCTGGCCGAGGAGTTCGACACCGCCGCCTCCCACCACGACGCCGCCGACCCCATGGAACTCGTCGTGGCGGGGACGGTCGTGCTCGTGACCGGCATCCGCTCCGAGGGCGGCCTCGGCGGCTCGACGTTCATCAAGGACAACTGGGCGGCGCTCGTCGAGGCCGGACGCCGCGTCGCCGTCGTCATGGTGGGCCCCACGCCCGTCACCGACCAGTCCCGCATCGACCTCATGTCGGCCGAGTTCTCGGCCGACCAGCTACGCGAGCTCAAGCTCTTCCAGCTCCGCGGCGTGGTGACCCCCGACCTGCTGGGCTTCCGCCAGCGGCTCGGCCTCAAGACGGCGCTGGCCGCGCTGCGCCGCAAGCCCGACCGCACGCCGGACGAGGAGGCCATGCTCGAGATGGGCGGACTGGACCTCACCGACCGCGACTCGCTCGGGCCGCTGCTGCGCTGGATCCGCCGGGAGGCCTGACCGCAGGGGTGTGACGCGGGCTACTATCACAGCGTCGTCACCGCCCCCTCTCACCTCCCCGGAGGACCCATGCGCCCGACCCGTCGCACCGCCCTCGCCGCCGTCCTGGCCGCCTCAGCCCTTGTCGCCGGAGCCGGCACGGCCGCCGCGGAGGACGGGGAGGGCTCGTCCGGCCCCACGACGGACCTGACGGTCCGCCCGGGCTGCGTCGTCATCGAGCTCTTCACCGGCAGAGCCCGGTGCCTGGACCTCGACCCGGAGCTCGTCGAGACGCTCGGCGGCTCCCTCGGCTACGGCTCGCTGGGCACCGGTTCGCTCATGGACCTCGTCTCGCTGATCGTCTCCACCGGTTCGGCCGTCCTGTCCCTGGAGATCCCCAACGCGACCGGCTCCTACGCCCCCGGCTCGCTCGGCAGCTACGGCCCCGAGGCCTCCCTCGGCCACCTCTCGGCCACCCTCACCGGCAGCCTCGGACCGGGGTCCTGACCCGCCGGCCGGGCCGGCCGGATCAGCGGACGACGATCCCGTCGGAGTCCGCGTAGAGGGTGTCGCCGGGCACGAAGTCGACTCCGCCGAAGCTCACCGTGACGTCGCGCTCGCCGGCGCCCGTCTTGGTGGACTTGCGCGGGTTGGTGCCCAGCGCCTTGCAACCGAAGTCCATCCCGGCGATCACGGCCGAGTCGCGGATCGCGCCGTGGACCACGACGCCCGCCCAGCCGTTGGAGCGGCCCAGTTCCGCGATGAGGTCGCCCACCAGCGCGGTGTGCACGCTCGCGTCGCCGTCGATCACGAGGACCCGGCCCTCGCCGGGCTCCCCCAACACGCTCTTGAGCAGGGCGTTGTCCTGGAAGCAGCGCACCGTGGAGATGCGGCCGAAGAACTCGGTGCGCCCACCCAGGTCGCGGAACTGGGTGTCGCAGCTGCGGACGTCCTCGCCGATCTCGTCGACGAGGTCGGCCGTGGGGACGAATCCGGTGGGGTTCTCAGTCATGGCCACCACGCTATCGGGCGTCACTGCCGCGGGGGAGCACCGACGTGGGGGACAATGGCGGACGCGACCAGATCGCCCGACCCGCAGGAGGACTCACCCGTGGCCCAGTACGAACTCCTGATCCACGCCCACCGTGCGGTGGTCGACGGCCGCATCCAGAAGGCCGCCGTCACCGTCGACGGCGGGATGATCTCGTCGGTCCGTACCGGGTCCGACGCCCGCGACATCGGACTGGCGGGGGAGCACATCATCGACCTGGGCGACGACGTGGTGCTCATGCCCGGGCTCGTGGACCCGCACGTCGGCTCCGAGGACGTGGCGGTGGCCACCCGCTCCGCGGCCGTCGGCGGCATCACCACCGTCGTCGACTACGGCACCGACCACGCCCCGGCCGCCACCGACCCGGACCAGATCGACGCCTGGCGCGACGCCGTCACCGGCGAGTCCACGGTCGACGTGGGCCTGTGGGGGACCGCCGTTCCCGGCAACCTCGGTCGCCTCGACGCGCTGCTCGACCGCGGCGTCTTCGGCATCACCGCGATCGGCGCCGGCGTCGGCGTGGACGGCGCCCCCACCCTCGACCGCGACGGGCTCGTCGCCGCCGCCGAGGAGGTCGCCGGCCACGGCGGGCTGTTCGCCGTCGACGTGGTCCCCGACGACCTCCCCGCGCTCCTCGACGTGACCCGCCGCACCGGCGGCCGCCTGCACGTGCGGAACGTGGCCGACGCCGAGGTCCTGCCCCTGCTCCGTGACGCCCGCGCCGAGGGCCTGGCCGTCACCGCCGCGACCTGCCCGCACATGCTCGCCCTGGTCTCCGAGGTCACCCACGGCGGCGACGCCGTGGCCCGGCTCGACCCGCCCATCCGCGACGCCGCCACCCGCGAGCTGCTGTGGGACGCCCTGCGCGACGGCACGATCGACGCCGTCGACTCCGCCCGCCTCGGCCTGTCCGTGGTGTGGACCGAGGCCCGCCGCCGCGGCTCCGACCTCGCCGACGTGGCCCGCTGGATGTCCACCCGCACCGCCGGGATCGTGGGGCTCACCGACCGCGGCGAGATCCGCGAGGGCCTGCGCGCCGACCTCACCGCGGTGGCCGACGACGAGGCCTTTGTCGTGCTCCCCGACTATCGGGAGCTGGGGTCGGCCGACTCGGTGTACGCGCAGCGGGCACTCGCCGGGGTCGTGCGCTGGACCATGACCGCCGGCGTCGTCGTCGACCCCCGTGGCCTGCCCCGCGGCCGGCCGCTCACCCGGACCGACGGATGAACCGCTCCGCCGGATGAACCCACTCGACCTGTTCGACCTGCCGCCCGAGGTCGTCACGGCCGTCATCGTGGCCGAGTACGTGGTCAAGATCCTCGCCGTGGGGATGGTGCCCGAGAACCGCAACCCCGCGTCGTCGCAGGCGTGGCTGCTCGCGATCCTCTTCATCCCCGTCATCGGCGTCCCGGCCTTCCTCCTGCTGGGCAACCCGTACCTCACCGGCAAGCGTCACCTCATCCAGGCCGAGGCCAACCTGCTGTACTCCGAGGAGCTCGAGGACTGGCCCACCGTCCCCGCCGGCGTCGAGGTGGACCCCGGCCTGCGCACCATCCTCGAGATGAACCGCACCCTCACCGCCATGCCCTGCATGACCGGCGAGTACGTGGACCTGCACCACGACTACGCGGAGTCGATCGCCGCCATGACCGCGGCCGTCCGCACCGCCCGGCACCACGTCCACGTGGAGTTCTACGCCGCCTCCTGGGACGACGAGACCGAGGAGTTCTTCGCCGTCCTCATCGAGGCCGCCGAGCGCGGCGTCGTGGTGCGCGTGCTGGTCGACCACCTGGGCTCCCTGCGCTACCGGGGCTTCGGCCGCCTGCGCCGCCGCCTGCGCCGGTCCCCGGTGGAGTTCCACCTCATGCTGCCCGTCAACCCGTTCTCCGGCCGGTTCCGCCGCCCCGACCTGCGCAACCACCGCAAGCTGCTCGTGGTGGACGGCGCGGTCGGCTTCACCGGCTCCCAGAACCTCATCTCCCGCCACTACGGCAGCCGCCGCAACGCGCGGCTCGGCCGCGAGTGGATCGACGTGATGGTCGAGGTGCGCGGCGAGATCGTCGACGCCCTCGACGCGATGTTCGCCGTCGACTGGTACACCGAGTCCGGCGAGGTCGTGGACACCCTCGACGCGCTCGTCGAGTACGACGAGGTGCCCGTCGAGTGCCCCGTCACCGCCTTCCAGCTGGTGCCCTCCGGGCCCGGCTACCTCACCGAACCCAACCTGCGGATGTTCACCGCGCTCGTCAGCCACGCCCGGCGACGACTGCGCATCGTCAGCCCCTACTTCGTCCCCGACCAGGCGCTGCTGGGGGCCATCACCTCGGCGTCCTACCGCGGCGTCGAGGTCGAACTGCTCGTGCCGGAACGCGCCGACCAGTTCCTCGTCCACCACGCCCAGCGCTCCTACTACCGCGCCCTGCTCGAGGCCGGTGTGCGGGTCCGCCGCTACCGCTCGCCCGCCGTGCTCCACTCGAAGCTCGTGCTCATCGACGACCACATCGGCGTCGTGGGCTCCAGCAACATGGACATGCGCTCGTTCAGCCTGAACTTCGAGGTGAGCCTGGTGGTCCTGGGCGGCGCGGCCGTCGCGGACATGAACTCCGTGGTGGACCGGTACGTCGCGGAGTGCACGACCCTCGACCTGCGGTCCTGGCTGCGCCGACCCTGGCCCGGGCGGTACGTGGACAACGTCGCCAGGCTCACCTCGGCGCTGCAGTAGTACTCTGCTCCCTGGACGGGACCGGCCGGGTTCCGCACGAGACGAGAGGCCCGCCCCGATGTCCCTTACCCGTCAGCCCGCAGGTCGGACCGGACGGATCGGCGTCATCGTGGCGACCGCCGCGCTGGCCGCCGTCGCCCTCCCCGCCACCGCCCACGCCGACGACGCCACCGCCGAGGCGGCCGC
>DUTZ01000328.1 GCA_012841845.1 Actinomycetales bacterium
CCGGGCTTGGGCGGGGGCGGGTCGGCGGATCGCGGCGTGCCGCGCGGCGGAATCCACCTCACCCCCTGGGGTGTGGTCGGATCGGGGACGGTGCTCCATCCGGTGTCGTGGATCATGGCGTGGCAGTCGCGGCTGGCCAGGGCGAGTTCGTCGATGTTGGTGAGCCCGCCGGCCGACCAGGGTCTGTCCGCGTGGTGCGCCTCGCTGTGCCGGGCGTCCTGGTCGCAGTCCGGGTGTGTGCAGCCGCCGTAGGCCGCGAACAGAGCGAGCCGCTGGTAGTAGGAGGCGGTGCGCCGGGTGCGGAACAGCCGCAGGTTCTTCTCCTGGTCGGTCAGCGCGAGGAACCAGTGGTTGCCGCGGGCCATGTCCAGCGCCTGCTCGACCGGGACGTGGATGCCGCCGTCGGTCTCGCCACACCCCGCGAGAGTGGCCAGCTGGTCCAGGTCCATGCGGATCACGATCGACGCGGGTGCGCCGGAGCGGCTCTCGTCCGCCGACAGGGCCAGGTGGAGGGCGTGGACCAGCGCGTCGTGCATCCGCTGGCCGTCGGTGCGGCTGTCCGGGGTGTCCGGGTCGCCCCACAGCCTGCCGGGCTGTGCCCAGCGCGCGTGCACCTCGCGCATGAGGGCCGCGAGCTGCGGGTCCATGGTCATGCTGGCGCGCGCCATGAGGTCGAGTCCCTGGCCGCCGGTCGTGACCGATCGGCGCCGGGCCCGCTCCTCGGCGCCGCGTTCGACCCGGCCCGGGTCGAGGGAGTCCAGGATCCGCCGGGCGTGCTCCTGTAGCCGGCGGGTGGTGGCGTGTTCGGCGGCCTCGAGGAGCTGGCTCTCCACGGCGGCGCGGGCCTCGTCGTCGACCTCGTCCGGCAGGGCGTCCAACGTCGCACCGATGATCCTGAGGTGCCCCGCCGACACCTTCCCCTCGGCGCTCGCGCGCATGCGCGGGGTGTCGGAGATGGCGGCGTCGTCGAGCCGCTGCCGTGCCTCGCCGGGGGAGAGCCCGAGTCCGCCGGTGAGCATCTGGCGGTCGCTGACGAACCCCATCTCGCGTCCCGTCCCCGCCTCGCGCGCGGCCGCGAGGACCCGCGCCTGCGTGGCCCGGATCCTGCGCTGCGCCTGTTCGAGAGCCGCGAGTTCGGCGTGCAGCTGAGCCGCCGACGCCTCATCCCAGTCGCGCCGGAGGTGGTCCTCCAGCGCCCCGAGGATGCTCGTCAGCTCCGCGCCACACGCGGCTGAATCCCTGGTCTCGCTCATGTGTTCGATTAGATCACGGGGGTACGACACTGTCCGTCGTTGCAGGTGACGAGGTGTTTCCGCGATCAGGGGGCAGGGTCTTGCCGAGCGTCGGATACTGGGGCGGCGAGAGGGGCGCCGGAACCCTCGAGGGGAAGGGCGGAACCATGGCCACTGCGCGGGTCGCGAGGGTCGGACGCGGGCTGGTCGCCCTCCTCGGAGCGACGGCGCTCGCCGCGGGGTGCGGATCCCCGGCGCCCGGACCCGATCCCGAGAGCGGCGTCACGAGCCCGACCAGGTCGGTGCACGCGGCCTCGTCGACCACCTCGTCGTCGTCACCCACCACGTCCACCCCGGCCCCCGCCCCGGAGACCACCGCGGCCCAGGCCCCTGCCGCGGTGGTGGAGGGTGCGATGTGCGGTCCGCGGGGCGCCGTGGCCGCTTTCGCCGACGACGCGACCGCCTACTGCGCGCGCCTGCAGTACACGGACGGTTCGGCGTGGTCCCGCGATCCGTCGCTCGCCCCCAATCCCGCTGTGGAGTCCGCGCTGCAGCAGGCCGGCCCGCAGATCGGCGACCAGTGCTACGGCTACCAGATCGACCTGACCGCGGTGGACTCCCACGGCAACGCGATCGTGTGCGACAACTACCAGTGGGTCCTCAACGTGGGGCAGGAGCCGCGGCACCCGTGGGTAGAGGACCAGCTCACGTGGACGGAGTGCCTCGAGACGCGCACCGAGCAGGAGTGTCGGGACGCCGGCATCTGACACCCGGTCCCGAGGGGCGTAGGGAAATCGGGGGAACCGCGCGGGCAGTCGGGCCGTCAGAAAGGGTGTGAGGATGATTCGTGCGATGGCGACGACCCTGGTCGCGGCGGTGGTGACGGCCGGGTGTGCGTCGGGTGACGGGCAGGATCCGGTGACGACGACGAGCCCGGCCGTCGCCGAGGCCGCCG
>DUTZ01000329.1 GCA_012841845.1 Actinomycetales bacterium
CATGTTCCCGGGGACCTTCGCCGCCACCACGCCCGACAAGCCCGCCGTCGTCCGCCCCGCCACGGGCGAGCAGATCACCTACGCCGAGCTCGAGGCCCGCTCCGCCCAGCTCGCGCACCTCATGGCAGACGACTGGGGGCTGCGCCCCGGCGACACGATCGCCGTGGTCTCGGACAACACGCTCGAGATGGTGGAGCTCTACTGGGGCGCGCTGCGGACGGGCCTGTACATCGCGGCCGTCAACCACCACCTCACGCCTGAGGAGTCCACGTACATCGTCGACGACTGCGGCGCCCGCGCCCTGTTCGTCTCCGCGGCGGTGGCCGACCACGTGGACAGCTCGCCGGACGCGCTGCCGGGTGTCGAGCACCGGGTGGCGTTCGGCGGGGCGGTCGAGGGCTTCGAGGACTACCGCACGCTGCTCGAGGGGCGAGCCACGGAGGCGCCCGCCGACCAGCCCCGCGGCCACGACTTCCTCTACTCCTCCGGCACCACCGGCCGGCCCAAGGGCGTGCGCGTGGACCCGCCGGAGGGGCAGATCGACGAGGTGCCCGACCACTACACGCCGGTGTTCTCTTTCCTCTACGGCTTCGACGCCGACTCGGTCTACCTGTGCCCCGCCCCGCTCTACCACGCGGCGCCGCTGCGCTTCTGCGGCGTGGTCAACTCCGTGGGCGGCACGGTGATCCTCATGGACCGCTTCGACCCCGAGGAGGCCCTGCGGCTCATCGAGGAGTACCGGGTCACGCACTCGCAGTGGGTGCCCACGATGTTCGTGCGGATGCTCAAGCTGCCCGACGCCACGCGCGAGAAGTACGACCTGTCGAGCCTCACCCACGCCATCCACGCCGCGGCCCCGTGCCCGCCCGAGGTCAAGCGCCGGATGATCGAGTGGTGGGGGCCGGTGATCCACGAGTACTACTCGGCCACCGAGGGCATGGGCATCACCTTTATCAACTCCCAGGAGGCGCTCGAGCGGCCCGGGTCGGTGGGGCGCGACGGGCTCAAGGGCATCGCGCACATCTGCGACGAGACGGGCGAGGAACTGCCCGCCGGCGAGATCGGCACCATCTACTGGCAGCAGGACGAGGGGACCTTCTCCTACCACGGCGACCCCGAGAAGACGGCGTCCGTCTTCCACCCCGACCATCCCACCTGGGCGACCTTCGGGGACGTCGGCTACCTCGACGAGGACCGTTTCCTCTATCTGACCGACCGCAAGGCGTTCATGATCATCTCGGGCGGGGTGAACATCTACCCGCAGGAGATCGAGAACGCGCTCGTGCTGCACCCGGCGGTCGAGGACGTGGCCGTGATCGGACTCCCCGACGAGGAGATGGGGGAGCGGGTCCACGCCGTGGTGGTCCCGGCCGCGGACCGCGCCGACGACCCCGGGTTGGCCGAGGAGATCCTCGACTCGCTGCGCGGCACGATCGCCGACTTCAAGATCCCGCGCGGCGTGGACCTCGTCGACGAGCTGCCGCGGACGCCCACCGGCAAGCTGGTCAAGCGGCGGATCGTGGAGCGGTACAGCGCCTGACAGCGGTGGATCTCACGCCTCGGCGACCTCCACCAGCCCGTCCAGTCCGACGAAGTCCCTGGGGTTCCTGGTCAGCAGCGTGGCGCCGTGGGCGTGAGCGGTGGCGGCGATGAGCAGATCCATCGACCTCGCCCTGGGCTGTCGGCCCCCCTCGACCACCGCGGCGGCGAGGCGCCCGTAGCTCGCCGCGACGTCGGCGTCCACGGGGAGCGCATCGAAGGCGGTCCGGACGAACAGGAGCCGCCGGAGCCGTTCGGCCCGCGCGTCCGGGTCCCGCGCCACGAGGACCCCGAAGTGGAGTTCGGCCAGCGTCACCGCACTGATCGCCAGTTCCGCGGTCACCGGGGCGACTCCTCTGGCCACGACGACACTCGTGTCGAGGATGGCCTTCATTCCTCTGCCCAGGGATCGCGGATCTGCTGGGAGATCTCGTCGCGATCGCGAGCCCATTCCTCGTCCTCCGGCCCGTCGAACAACTCGGCGATGTCACCCCAGGACCGCCAGCGCCGGTCTTCGGCCTGGACGAGACGTGCGCTGGGTCGACCGGCGACGGTGACGGTGATGTCCTCCCCGCGTTCGACCCGCCTCAGGATCTCTGAGGCGTTCTGGCGGAGTTCGCGAAGGCCGACGATGCTCATGGAGCAATGGTAGCACTTGTGCTACGTAGGCATTTCCTACCGGTGGTGAGTCGCCGGGCCGCGGATCACAACCGCACGACCATCTTCCCGGTGTTCGCGCCGTCGAGCAGGTCGATGAACGCCTGCGGCGCGTTCTCCAGGCCGTCGCGGAACGTCTCGTCGAACCGCACCTCGCCGTCGCGCAGCCAGCCGGTCATCTTCTCTCGGAACTCCGCGTTCAGGCCCGCATACTTGCCCACGATGAACCCGCGCATCGTGAGCCGCTTACCGATCGCGCGGAAGAGGTTGCGCGGCCCGGGCGGCGGCTCGGAGGCGTTGTAGGCGCTGATCGCACCGCACAGGGCGATGTGCCCGTCGTCGTTCATCGCCTCGATCGCGGCCTCGAGGTGCTCGCCGCCCACGTTGTCGAAGTACAGGTCGATGCCGTCGGGCGCGGCCGCCTCGAGCTGGTCGCCGACGCCGTCGTGGTAGTCGAAGGCGGCGTCGGCGCCGAGCTCGAGCACCCGGGCCACCTTCTCGGCCGAGCCGGCGCTGCCGATCACCCGCGACGCCCCGGAGGCCTTTGCGATCTGCACGACCAGCGAGCCGACCGCCCCGGCCGCGCCGGAGACGAACACCGCGTCACCCGGCGAGAACTCGCCGGCCGCCATGAGGCCCGCGTACGCCGTGAGGCCGGGCATGCCCATCACGCCCAGGTACGCGGACTCGGAGACCTGGGAGACGTCCACGACCTGGGCTCTACGACCGTCAAGGACCGCGTGTTCGCGCCAGCCCAGGCCGTGCAGGACCGTGACGCCCACCGGCACGTCGCCGCTGCGGGAGGCGATCACCTCGCCCACGGCTCCGCCGTCCAGCGGCTCGTCCAGGCGGAACGGATCGATGTAGGACTTCACGTCGTTCATCCGGCCCCGCATGTACGGGTCCACCGACATGACGGAGTTGGCCACGAGGATCTGGCCGTCCCGCAGTTCGGGGAGCGCGACCGTCTCGAGCCGGAAGTCCTCGGGCACGGGGCGGCCGTGCGGCCTGCGGGCCAGGACGATGTGGCGGGTGCTGGTGGGCGGGTCGATCGGCTGCGAGCTCATGCCCCGATGGTCGTCGGCCCCACGGCCGGCGCGCAACCGGGCCGTGGGCGTGCCCCGTTCAGGCGGTCCGCTGCCAGGGCGCGCCGCGTTCGAGCACGGCCGCCAGCGCGAGGAGTTCCGCCTCGGATCCCGGCCGGCCGATGAGCTGCACCGAGGTGGGCAGCGCGCGCCCGGCGTGCGTGCGGGTGTCGCCACACGGCACAGACATCGCCGGCCAGCCCAGAACGTTGGCGAGCGGGGTGAACGGCGAGAACCGCATCGAGGCCCACAGCGACCGCCCCCACGACCGGCGGTGCCAGTCGGTGGCCTCGGGCGGCAGGTCCGCGACGGCGGGGGTGAGCCACACGTCCACCCCCTCGGCGTCCATGGCCTTCTCGACCTCGATGCGTAGGGCGTCGGCCGCCCGGTTCCAGCGGGTGTCGCCGTCGCCCGCGCCGCCCCGGCGGAACACGGTGCGCCCGAGCAGCGCGTGGTGCCGGGTCCGCCGCTCCATCGCCGAGAGCGGCAGGTTGGCGTGCTCGGCCGCCCGGGCCACGGCGGAGGTCCAGCGCGCCAGATAGAGGACCGGGTCGCGCGGGGTGGGGAGGGAGGAGGCGACGACGACGAGGCCGTCCGCGCGCAGCAGGTCGGCGGCCTCGCGGGCGGCCCGCTTCCACGGCTCGCGCACGGGGACGATATCTGTTCCGAGCCTGATCGGGCTCGTCGTTGACACCGCCACCCGTAGGCCCTCGGGGGCCCCGCCCACCTCGGCCAGGCCGGGCTGGCCGGCCATGAGGGACAGGGCCAGCGCGGTGTCGGCGACGGTCGTGGCCAGCGGGCCGGACTCGGCGAGCCCGCCCCAGTTGCTCGGCGGAAGGTCGGTGGGCACCACTCCGGCGCCGGGCTTGATCGTCACGAGCCCGCACGCGGCGGCCGGGATCCGGAGCGAGCCCATGCCGTCGTCGCCCACGGCGAGCGGCACCATCCCCGACGCTACGGCGGCGGCCGACCCTCCGGAGGAGCCGCCCGGCGTCAGTGTGATGTCGCGCGGGTTGCGGGTGACGCCGTGCGCGTCGGAGTCGGTCATTCCCCACGTGCACAGCTCGGGCGCGGCCGTGATCCCCACAGGCACCGCCCCGGCCTCGATCAGAGGCCTGATCACCGGGTTCTCGAGGGTGACAGTGGACTTGACCGCGATCGGCACCCCGGCCAGCGGTAGCGCGGCGCGGGAGTCGACGGTCATCGCGTCCACCCGGGCGGCGGCGCCGCGGGCGTCGGCACGTAGGACGGTGGTGAAGGCGTGCAGGCTGCGGTCGAGGTCGGCGATGCGGGCGAGGGCGGAGTCGGCGGTCTCGCTGGCCGACCGGGCCCCCGAGCGCACCGCCTCGGCGGTCTCGATGGCGGTGGGCGGCACGGTGGTCACGGTCACGATGATATCCGCGGGTGTCCGCCCTCGGCGATCAGTGCGGACCCCTGTCCGACCGCGCGGGTAACCTGGGGCGACACCGGCGGGCACGTCGGTCACCTGCACGGGTCCGCCGACCGGCTGGCCGCCCATCGCACACGAGGGCCGAATGGAACGCAAGAGCAACACCGTCTACCGCAACGTGGCGATCGCCGGTGTCATCATCCTGGCGATCGTCGCGTTCTCGTTCTTCTCGGACGACAACCGCGGATACGCCGAGGTGGACACCTCGGTGGCGCTCGCCCAGGTCGACGCGGAGAACGTCGCCGAGGCGCAGATCGAGGACCGCGAGCAGCAGCTCCGGCTCACGCTCAAGGCGCCCATCACGCCCGAGGAGGGCGCGGACGAGGCGGACAAGATCGTCGCCAAGTACCCCGACCGGGCGGCGGACCAGGTCTTCGACCGCGTGGCGGCGGCCGCGCCGGAGAAGTACGACACGACGGTCACGCAGCAGGGCTTCCTCATGCAGATGGCGTCGTTCCTGCTGCCGATGCTCATCCTGTTCGCGCTGCTGTTCTACTTCATGTCCCGCATGCAGGGCGGCCGCGGCGGGCTGTTCGGCGTGGGCAAGTCGCGCGCGGTGGAGTTCACCAAGGACATGCCGCAGACCACGTTCGCGGACGTGGCCGGCGAGGACGAGGCGGTCGAGGAGCTCAACGAGATCAAGGACTTCCTCCAGAACCCGTCCCGCTACGAGCGGCTCGGCGCCAAGATCCCGCGGGGCGTGCTGCTCTACGGACCTCCCGGCACCGGAAAGACGCTGCTTGCGCGCGCCGTCGCCGGCGAGGCCGGGGTGCCGTTCTACTCGATCTCCGGCTCGGACTTCGTGGAGATGTTCGTCGGCGTGGGCGCCTCGCGCGTGCGCGACCTGTTCGAGAAGGCCAAGCAGAACGCGCCGTGCATCGTGTTCGTCGACGAGATCGACGCCGTGGGCAGGCACCGCGGCTCGGGCATGGGCGGCGGCCACGACGAGCGCGAGCAGACCCTCAACCAGCTCCTCGTGGAGATGGACGGCTTCGACGACCGCTCGACCGTCATCCTCATCGCCGCCACCAACCGTCCGGACGTGCTCGACCCGGCGCTGCTGCGCCCGGGGCGCTTCGACCGCCAGGTGCCGGTGACCAACCCGGACCTCAAGGGCCGCGAGGCGATCCTCGGGGTGCACTCCCAGGGCAAGCCGCTCGCCGAGGACGTGGACATGACGTCCCTGGCCCGCCGCACCATCGGCATGTCCGGCGCGGACCTGGCCAACGTCCTCAACGAGGGCGCGCTGCTGGCGGCCCGCCTCGGCCGGGACGAGATCTCGATCGACATCCTCGAGGAGGCCACCGACCGCGTGGTGGGCGGCCCGCGCCGCAAGCACCGCGTGATCAGCGAGCACGAGAAGAAGGTCACCGCCTACCACGAGTCCGGCCACGCCCTGGCCGCGTGGGCGATGGAGGACCTTGAGCCGGTCCACAAGGTGACGATCCTCGCCCGCGGCCGCACCGGCGGCCATGCGCTCGTCGTTCCCGAGGACGACAAGACGTTGATGACCCGTGCCGACATGATCGCCCGGATCGTCATGGCGATGGGTGGCCGCGCCGCCGAGGAGTACGTGTTCGGCGAGCCCACTTCGGGCGCGAGCTCGGACATCGAGCAGGCCACCCGCATCGCGCGGGCGATGGTCACCGAGTACGGGATGAGTGCCAAACTCGGGGCGGTCAAGTACGGCGACGAGGGCGGCGACCCGTTCATGGGCCGCGGCGGCGGTGGCGGCGCCGAGTACTCGCCGGAGGTCGCCAGGACGATCGACGACGAGATCCGGCGGATCATCGAGGCCGCGCACACCGAGGCGTGGCGGGTCCTCGAGACCAACCGCGACATCCTCGACGCCGTGGCCGGCGAGCTGCTGGAGAAGGAGACGCTCCGGCAGCCCGACCTGGAGCGGCTGTTCGCGGACGTCACCAAGCGGCCGCGGATCACGGAGTTCGACGACTTCGGCGGCCGCATCCCCTCGACCCGCCCGCCCATCAAGACCCCGGGTGAGCTGGCCAAGGAGCGCGGCGAGCCCTGGCCGCCGCCCATCACCGACCCGTTCGCCAAGCCGATCCTGCCCGACTCGCGCACGCGGGACACCGAGGGCGGCGACGGGGGCCCGGCGGACGGCGACCGCGGCCCGCGCCGCAACGGCGAGACGACGGGCATGCCGCAGTACGGCACCCCGCCGCCCCCCG
>DUTZ01000330.1 GCA_012841845.1 Actinomycetales bacterium
CACCGTCGAGGCGCTCACCGCCGGCTCCCACGTCGGCGAACGGCTCCTCGAGGAGGGGGCGAGCGACGAGGGCGTCCGGTTCGTCGCCGGCTTCGCCTTTGTGTTCCTCTTCTACTTGGCCGCCATCCTCTTCGGCTACGCCATCGCCAACAGCGTCGTGGAGGAGAAGCAGTCCCGGATCGTCGAGATCCTCGCCGCCGCGATCCCCCTGCGCCAGCTCCTCGTGGGCAAGGTGGTGGGCTCCACGGTCCTCGCGCTGGGCCAGATGACGATCTTCGTGGGACTGGGGCTGCTCGCCCTGAGCTTCACCGACTACTCCTCGATGCTGCCGGCGATCGGCGCCGCCGCCGGCTGGTACCTGGGCTTCTTCCTCCTGGGATTCGTGGCCCTGGCCGCCCTTTTCGCCGTCGCCGGTGCCCTGGCCACCCGCGCCGAGGACGTGCAGTCCACCGCCTCCCCGATCATCATGGCGGTGGCCGTGGCCGCGTTCTCCGGGCTCTTCCTGGAGGGCGCCGGGCTGACCGTGGCCTCCTACGTCCCGCTCGTGTCGGTGGTGGCGATGCCGCTGCGGCTGCTGGGCGGCGAGGCCGCATGGTGGGAGCCGGTCCTCTCCCTGGGCGTGACCGCCGCGTTCACGGCGGGCGTGATCCTGCTGGCCGAGCGGATCTACCGCCGCTCGCTCATGCAGACCGGGGGCAAGCTCACCTACCGGCAGGCGCTCGCGCTGAAGGAGTGAGGGTCGCCGGGCGGGGCCGGTAGGTTCGAGGGCATGACGCAGAGCGCGCCGCCCCCGACCAGCCCCGCCCGCACCCGCAAGGTCCGAGACCTCACCGGGCCCGGCATCACCACCGCGTTCGGGATGGAGGGCACCGACCTCGGCATCTGCGCCCGCACCCCGTCGGGCCGGATCCTCGCCGTGTTCGGCGACACCTTCGCCGGCGCCGGCGTGGGCGCCCCGCACGTGGGCCGGCCCCACCCCGGCATCGAGCAGTGCACCCCCACCACCGACGAGCGCCCGGGCCCCGGCAACCCCGACTGGCGCTCCCCCGTGGGCCTGTACAGCGACACCACCGACCTCGCCGGCGGCGTCGAGTGGGCCGACGCCGCCGGGCCGGGCCCCGAGGACTACGCGGCGCAGCTGCTCGACTACGTCCACGGCCGCGGCTGCTCCACGGTGCTGCCGAGCGACGTGCTCACGATCGGCGACACGATGTACCTGCACGTCATGGTCAACGAGGGCCTGGGCAACGTCCTGCGCACCGAGATCCACCGCTCCACCGACGACGGCCGCAGCTGGGAGCCCACCGGCGCCGAGTTCGCCGCCCGCCTCGAGGGCGGCCACCGTCAGCTCTGGACGTGGGAGACCGGCGGCGACGGCTGGGTGTACGTCATGTCCACCGGGTTCCAGCGCGACAAGGGCGTGATCCTCATGCGCGTCCGCGAGGAGCACCTCGCCGACCCGGACCTGTCCCACTGGCAGACCTGGGGCTTCGAGAAGGGCGAGTGGGGCTGGGGCAAGCCCACCACCGTGGTCCTGCCCGGCCGCGTGGGCGAGATGTACCTGCGCCGCTGCGAGGACTTCTGGACCCTCACCTACTTCAACGCCGAGCACTACCGGATCGACTGCCTGACCTTCGGCCGCATCGGGGCGGACCTGCTCGACCCCGCCGTCACCACCCACACCACCCTGCTGCCCGGCTGCGCGTGGGGCGACGAGTCCGACGGCACCGACCCCGCCGCCGGCCCCGCCCGCGTCGCCCAGCTCTACTGCGGCTGCCCGATCCCCGGCTCCACGCCCGAGGAGTGGCACGTCGTGGTGAGCCAGTGGAACACCCACGACTCCGCCGCCGGGCCCGCAGGCTGGCCGTACCGGTCCATGCAGTTCGTGGGCTCGATCCCCCGGCCACCCCGCGCCTGACTCACTCGCGGGGCCGGCTCACGCCCAGGGCAGCGGCCCCAACTCGCGCTCGGCCCAATCGCGCACCGCCGCCGCGTCGCGCACGTCCAGCTCGGTGGTGTCCACCTCGATAGCGTCCGGCCACGGCGCGAGGCCGGCGAGCTGCGCGTCGAGCACCGCGACCGTCGCCTCCGACGGGTCGGTCCCCGCGCTCGC
>DUTZ01000331.1 GCA_012841845.1 Actinomycetales bacterium
ACGCCGCGAGCGGCCCGCCGCCGAGGCCGCCGACCGTCGCCGCCGGGCCGGGGCCGTGGTGGGCGTACTCGCCGCGGTGGCCGCCCTCACCCACGCGCAGGGGATCCCCGAGCACCTGCACACCGAGATCCGGCTGGCCTACACGGACACCGACGGGGCGGGCGAGCGCGCCGACCGCTACCCGCCCGGGCCGGAGTCCCACTACGCGGACGTGGACCGGGTCATCCGGGAGGCGTTCCCGGGCCGCGAGCGGACCGACCTCGTCGTCGCGAGCACCGCCGACGCCTTCCTCGCCTACCACCCCTACCTGGCCTACCAGGCCGTCACCTCCCACTACGCCAACCCGCTGGGCCGCTACGCCGAGCGCAACGAGGCGATGATCGGCTGGGAGGAGGCCGAGGACCCCGACGCGCTGTACGCCCTGCTCACCGGCACCGACTGGCGCGGCCCGGACGCGATCGTCACCCGCCCCGCCGGCGCCGGCTACTCGCTGCGCCTCGCCGAGGACACCTTCCCCAACGACCCCAACGTCCGCCGCTTCGGCGTCACCATCCCCGCCGAGGCCGTGGACGGCCCCCACTTCCGGGTCCACGAGGTGGGCCCCTTCGCCGTGATCGTGGTGCGATGAGGTGACGGAGGAGGTGACGACGACGAGGGAGCGCCCCCGGGACGACGAGCGGCCGCTCGGACTGCACCCCTACGAGGGCATGGCGCGCGACCGCCTCATGGCGATCGTCACCGGTTTCCTCGGCGCGTTCCTCGCCGTCCTCTCCGGGTTCCTCCCCGTCCACCAGGACACCTCCGAGATCCACTGGACCCCCGGCGAGGACTACACCTCCGTCACCGCGCCGCTCGTCTCCGGTCGGCCGCTCGACCTCACCATCACCGCGCCCTGCGACGCGCTCGCGGAGGTCGACGACGGCACCCGGGTGTTCTCCACCCTCCCGGAGGGCGCGCCCGGACGGATCTCGGACGGGCTCGTCGTGCAGCGCTCCCGCACCGCCGCCGACACCCCCGTCCTCGAGGTGGTGGTCCGCAACCTCACCCTGCTCTCGGTGCCCGTCTCCCAGCTCCGCGACCCGGCGTGCGAGACCCTGCGCGTCCGCGCCGAGACCGGGATCCTCGTCGCCGAGCTCACCGGGATGGACGCCGACCCCGACACGCGCGCCGCCGTCCCGGGCGCCATGCGCCCACAGGTCACCGGCGTCTACACCGACCTCACCGCGACCACCGCCCCGGACGGCATGGCCGCGGCGACCGTCGACGTGACCGTGGACGCCCGGTACTCCTCGAGCCCGACGCTGCTCAAGATCGTGCTCATGGTGATCGGCGTGATCGCCACCGTCGCGTCGGTGTTCTACCTCCACCGCCTCGACGCGATCGACGGCCGCCGCGACCGGCGGTTCGTCCCCCGCTCGTGGAAACGCCTGTCCCCCGTCGACGGCGTGGTGATCGCCGTCCTCGGCTTCTGGCACCTCGTGGGCGCCAACACCTCCGACGACGGCTACCTGCTCACCATGGCCCGCGCCGCCGGGCCCAGCGGCTACATGGCCAACTACTACCGCTGGCTCGGCTCCCCCGAGTCGCCGGTGGGCTGGTACTACGAGATCCTCCGGGTCTTCGCCGAGGTGTCCACGGCCAGCCCGTGGATGCGGCTGCCCACCCTGGCGTGCGGCATCCTCGCCTGGCTCATCATCAGCCGCGAGGTGGTGCCGCGCCTGGGCCGGCTGGCCCGCCGCTGGTACCGGCCGCGCTGGACCGGCGCCGCCCTCTTCCTCGCCTTCTGGATGGCGTTCAACAACGGCCTGCGCCCCGAGCCCGTCATCGCCCTCGGCGCCCTGCTCACGTGGTCGCTCGTCGAGCGGGCCATCGCCACCCGCCGGCTCGTGCCCGGCGTGGCCGCGATCGGCGTCGCGGCGTTCTCCCTCGGCGCCGGCCCCACCGGCCTCATGTGCGTGGCCGCGCTCGCCGCCGGCTCCCGCGAGTACCTCCGCAGCCTCCGCCGCCGCGCCCGCGTGATCGGCTGGGCGCCGATCCTCGGCCCCGTGCTCGCGGTGGGCCTCGCGCTGCTCTACACGGTGTTCGCCGACCAGACCGTCTCCGCGGTCCTCGAGGCGACCCGCATCCGCACCGAGCTCGGGCCGAGCCTGCCCTGGTACGGGGAGAAGGACCGCTGGGTCGCGCTGTTCGGGGTGTCCGCCGACGGCGGCGTGGCCCGCCGCTTCCCCGTCCTGCTCATGCTCATGTGCCTGGCGCTCGTGATCGCCGTGATGCTGCGGCGCGGCACCGTCCCCGGCGCGGCCGCCGGGCCCTCGCGCCGGCTCGTCGGCGTGATCGCCGGCTCGCTGCTCCTGCTGGTGTTCACCCCCACCAAGTGGACCCACCACTTCGGCGTGTTCGCCGGCCTCGCCGGGGCGCTCGCCGTCCTCGCCGTGATCGCGCTGCGGTCGAGCTCGGTCTCCCTGAGCCGGAGCCGCTGGCTCGTCGGCGCCGCCCTGTGCCTGGTCGTGGGCCTGTCCACCGCCACCGACAACACGTGGTGGTACGTCTCCGACTACGGCATCCCCTTCTCGTCCTCCTTCCCGGCGATCGGCGGCGTCCAGGTCAACTACGCCGCCTTCATCGCCGCCCTGGTCTGCGTCCTCGTCGCCGGCCTCATCCACACCGGGGTCCTGCCCGACTCCCCCGGCGAGATCGTCACCCGGCGGCTCGCCCGCGTCCTGCCCTTCCTGCGCCGCGCCCCCGACACCCCCGCGGCCCG
>DUTZ01000332.1 GCA_012841845.1 Actinomycetales bacterium
AACAAGAAATTAAAAAGTAAGTGCTTAATCTTAGGGCGCCTGTAAATAGTCAATTCATCCATGCGATAATCCTCGTCGTCGTCCCCACCCTCCCCACCCCGGCGCCCGACGCCGGATATCTCCTCGCGCGGGGCGGCACCCGCGCACCACCCGTGGCCGTGTGAACCACCCACCCCACACCCCGGCCGGCCGATCGGCGCCGCCGGGTTCACACACCACGTAAGGACACCCCATGCGCAAGACCACGCGTACCGCCGTCGCCGCGGCCTCCGCCCTCGCCCTCGCCGTCGCCATGACCGCCTGTGGCGCCGACGACGAGGGAACCGACACCGCCGCGGGCACCGGCACGAGCGCCGTCGAGACGGCCACCGACACCGCCACCGACACCGCCGACGCGGGCGCCGGTGACCAGCTCGTCGAGTACGAGGACGGCTGGGTCAAGGCCACGGACACCGAGATGACCGGCGTCTTCGGCACCATCGTCAACGCCGGCGACGAGGACCTGCACCTCACCGGCGTCAGCAGCGAGACCGGCGGCCACCAGGAGCTGCACGAGACCGTGCCCGGGGGCGGCGGCATGATGATGCGCGAGAAGGAGGACGGCTTCGTCATCCCCGCCGGCGGCGAGCTCGAGCTCAAGCCCGGCGGCAACCACATCATGCTCATGGATCTCGACGAGCCCATCACCACCGGCCAGGAGATCACCCTGACCCTCGAGTTCGAGGGCGGCCAGACCCAGGACGTCACCGTCTCCGCCCGCTCCTTCGAGGGCGGCGACGAGGAGTACGTCCCCGGCGGCGGCCACGGTGCCACGAACGGCGCCGAGAACGGCAACGGCCACGGAGGCATGAACAACGATGGCTGACCCCGCCCCCCGCGGTCTGTCCCGGCGCTCGGTCCTCACCGGCGGCGTCGCGGCGGTCGTGGGCGGCGGAGTCGCGGGGTACGCCGGTCGCGTGGTCCAGGAGGACGGCGGGACCGGCACCCCGGACTGGAAGACGGTCGCCGACTCGCAGGCCGTGGGCGCCGCCACCGAGCCGTTCCACGGCGAGCACCAGTCCGGGATCGTCACCCCGCCGCAGGCCCACGCCGCCTTTGTCGCCTTCGACGCGGCCGACGGCGCCACCCGTGCGGAACTCCAGGGCGTCCTGCGCGCCTGGTCCCAGGACGCCGCCCGGCTCACCGCCGGCCTCGGCGGCCTGGCCGACCTCGAGCCCGAACTCGCCGCCGACCCCGCCCGCCTCACGGTGACCATCGGGTTCGGCCACGGCTTCTTCGACGCCATCGGCATGCCCGAGCGCCGGCCCTCGTGGCTCAAGCCGCTGCCCGCGTTCCCCCAGATCGACCAGCTCGAGGACCGCTGGTCCGGCGGCGACCTCCTGCTGCAGATCTGCGCCGACGACCCGCTGATCGTCTCCCACGCCGCCCGCATCCTCGCCTCCGGCGTGCGCGGCGTCGCCGACCAGAAGTGGTCCCAGCGCGGCTTCCGCAAGGCCGTGGGCACCGACCCGACCGGCCGCACCCAGCGGAACCTCTTCGGGCAGATCGACGGCACCGTCAACCCGCACCCGGACATCGACCCGGACCACGACCAGATCCTGTTCTCCGACGGCTCCGACCAGCGGTGGATGCGCGGCGGCTCGTCGCTCGTCCTGCGCCGGATCCGCATGACCATGGACACCTGGGAGCAGATCGACCGCACCTCGCGCGAACTCTCGGTGGGGCGCACGCTCGACACTGGTGCCCCGCTCACCGGGACCGAGGAGCACGACGCGGCCGACTTCGAGGCGATCGACGAGATCGGCCTGCCCGTGATCCCGCACGAGTCGCACATCGCCCGGGCCCGGCAGCGGGACCGCTCCGAGGCCATGCTGCGGAGGCCGTACAACTACGACGACCCGCCCGAGGGCAGCGAGATGAGCAACATTGGCCTCCTCTTTACCGCCTATCAGGCCGACCCCGTGCGTACCTTCGTGCCCGTCCAGCGCCGGCTCGCAGAGCTGGACGCGCTCAACGAGTGGACCATCCCCATCGGGTCCGCCGTATTCGCGCTCCCGCCCGGCGCCGCCGAGGGCGAGTACGTGGGGCAGGGGATCTTCGAGGGGTAGCTCCCCCTAGATCGCGGCCCCGACCGCCTCGGCCATGGCGGTCTGCCCGAGCGTGGTCGGGTGCATCGCCGCCGCGTTGGTGGGCTCACCGCCCAGGAAGTCGGTCCAGCGCTGGTCGGCCGTCGCGCAGGCGCTGCGGTCCACGGTGTCGGTGGGCAGCACCGAGTCGTGGCCGTGGCGCTCGGCCGCGGCGTCCACGGCGGCGTTGATCCGGGTGGTCACGTCGCGGGCCCACGCCACGTCGGCCGGGTGGAGCTGCTCGATGAACGCGCACGACCCTTCGTCCGGCATGAGCGGCAGGTACTGCGTGGCCACGACCGTCGCGCGCGGGGCCCGCTCGGCGATCGCCGCGTAGACGGCGTCGATCTCGCCGCCGTCGCCGTAGACGGCAGTGATGGCGGCGTCCACCTGGTCGCCGATCGCGTCGTCGCAGGTCGTCGTCGCAGGGAGGTCCGCGAACGGCCCCTGCCGGGTGATGCACCCGACCATCGTGCTGAACCCGACGTCGTTGCCGCCGATGGACAGCGTGACGAGGTCCGTCCCGGCGTCGAGGGCGTTGACCTGGCTCTCGAGGACCTGAGGGATCTGCGCACCGCCGCACGAGGCGTCTGTGAGCTCACCGACCCGCGGGTTCGCGTCGAGTTGGTTGGGGTAGTTGGTCGCGCTGTTGTCGCAGTCCTCGACGCCGGGCTCGAGCTGCGTCTGGTCGCCCAGCGCCGCGTACGAGTCGCCGAGCGCGACGTAGGAGCCATACGTCCGCGGTCCGGGCTCGGGCAGGGTCGAGCCGAGCGAGCCGAGTGGGGCGAACGAACCGGTGGCCTCCACGACGACCGCCGAGCCGAGCGAGCCGGCGTCGAGGACTCCCGTGGTCGACTGCGCCGAGGCGGCGGGGGAGGCGGCGAGAGCCGCGGAGGCGACGAGCGCGCGAGGAGCTGTGAACATGGTCACATTCTGCTCGGTCTGGTGCTGGTCCGCGGGTGAATCGCCGCGCCGCTACCGCGCCGGCCCCGCGCCGCTACCGCGCCGGCCCCGCGCCCGGGCCGCGCC
>DUTZ01000333.1 GCA_012841845.1 Actinomycetales bacterium
CGGACCTCGGCGCAGGGGATGCGCGCGAGCGCCGCGATCTCGCGGACCAGGGCGATCACCACCGACTCGTCCCAGCACACGTCCGAGAAGTCGAGCGCATCGGTTCGCTCGATCACGCCGAGCGGGGTGCCCGCCCAGCCGAGGAGCATGTCGTCGAGGTACGGGACGGGGTCGGGGATGGACTCCTCCGCCGGCGCCAGCAGGCCCGAGGTGAGGAGGGTGTCCAACGCCTCGGCCAGGGTGGCCGGCCCGGAACCGGTGACGGCCCTGCGCGCACCGCCCCGGGCCTCGTCGGTCCCGGCCACGTCAGTCGATCACCGCGCGGCGCTGATCGGCGAACGGGTCGTACGTGGTCTTGGTGAGCACCTTGTACAGCCCGGCGGGCACCGGCAGGTCGCGGTGGCGCTCGGTCTCCTTGCGCTGGACCAGCGTGCCCGGCTCCGACAGCCGCACGTAGGTCCCGTCCGCGTGGATCACCTCGATCACGGCCGGGCACTCGAGCATGTGGTGGTGGCCGGTCTCGGAGTGGCCCACGACGGCCTCCGCCAGCCGCTCGACGGATCCGGTCGAGGCGGGATCCGGTGCGTCGCACGGCATCAGGAGGATCTCGCCGTGGCGGATGGGGGCGGGGGCGTGGTCGGACACTGTTCCTCCTGGTGAGACGGGGCGCCGGGGGCCGGCGGCCGGGTGGAGACCACACCGTACCTCCGCGGTACGACACCCACCGGGGTCCGAACGGGGGACGGGGTCACCACCCCGTCGGCAGCGCCAGCCCCGCCGCGACGGCCGCGCCGAACAGCGCCGTGTCCCGCGACGGCGAGTAGACGACGCGCGGGCTCGCCACGGACACCGGCAGGCCCCGCAGCTGCTCGGCGACGGGGCCGTGCAGCGCCTCGCCCAGGCCCACGACGATCCCGCCGGTGAGCAGGACGGTGCGCGGGCGGAAGAGCTGGACGGCGTCCACGAGGAAGGTGCCCAGGCGGTAGGCGTAGATCTCGGCGGCGCCGTCGCCGTGCTCGCGCTCGAGGTCGTAGAGCCCGTGCCCGCCGAGGCCCCACCACACCTCGGTGGTGCCGTTGTCCGTGACGAGCCGCCAGTGCCCCAGGTCCCAGCCGGTCCGCCCGCACGGGTGGATGAGCGCGCCGTGTCGGTCGAGTGCACCGAAGGCGACGGTGGTGCCGAGCGAGATGGCGATGCCGCCGAACTCCACGCCGGGCAGCCGGGTCAGGGCGAGGGCGTGGGCGTCGCCGTCACCGATGACGGAGACCGGGGCATCGACCAGCGCCGAGAGGTCGTCGCGCAGCCGGCCCTCCGCCCACGCCGCAGCGCGGGAGGTCTCGACGACGCCGCGGTCGGCGTCCACCCAGCCGGTGATGGAGACCCCCACGCCCCCGGGGGACGGGTCGACGGCGAGGACCGCGGCCGCGAGATCCTCGGCGGTCGCCACGGGGGCGCCGTGGACTCCCACCACGCGGCCGTCGACCACGGCACCGATCCGGGTGCCGCTGCCGCCCATGTCCACGACGACGCCGTTCCTCATCGCCACTGACCCCTACACATGAGTCCATTCTGGCCGATGGACCGGAGAAGTGGCCCCCGGGGGACCCCTGGGAACGGGCCGCCGTGTCCTCCGAATGCACGATAGAAATCGGTCGGGGGCGGCAGTAGCGTGAGATTCTCGCGAGGAGCGTGGTTCCTCGAGGACCAGGGGGTCCCGTTGCGGTGGCGGTGGGGCACCGTTGCCTGAGGAGAGCACGTGATCGACCCGCTCGTCGTACCGGCACACCCCGTGGACAACCCGCCGACGGACAGGTACTGGCCGCATGTCGACGAGCGACTCGAGCCCCTGTTCCACCAGGGGGAGGGGCCGATCCTCGGCCCGCTCCCGCTGGTCCGCGCCGAGATCCGCGAACGCGGGGACGACGCCGGGGCGGAGGAGACGGTCTCCCGGGTCGACCCCGCCCTGCTGGTGGTGACGGACCGACGCCTGATGGTGCTCGGCCGCCCGGGGGAGGGTGCGCCGCATGACCGCCGCCTGGTCGCACAGTTCCGTTTCGACTGGTGTAGCGAGTTCGGGTTCCGCCCGCCCTCGGGGCCCGTGCCCGCGCGCGTCATGCTCGGTGGGCGCTCGGTGGATGAGCAGGGCTCCGCGGGGGTCCGGCTGATCGTGGGGCTGCCCGACCCGGCCACCGCCGCCGGGTTCGCGGAGGAGGTGGTCCGCCGCATCGCCCGGCGCCGGCTCGACGTGCACCGGACCGCCGACCTGGACCTCGGCCACCTGGACCAGATCGCGTCGGGTCTCCCGCCCGGCGACGCGGCGGGCTTCCGGACCGACCTCCCGGGCGGCTGGGAGATCAGGCGTGAGGACGAACCGGAACGACCCGCGGCGCCGGCGCAGGCGGCCGACGATCACACGGAGTGGGGGCGGGCATGAACTACAGGATCCTCAGGCGGATCGTGATCGTCGGCGCGGCGGTGGTGATCACCGTGGCCGGGATGGCCTTCGGCGGAGGCTCCGGCGGAGGCCTCGGTGGAGGCGTCGGCCGCACCGACGACTCCGAGCTGTGTCAGGCGTACCGGGCCGCCGAGAGGTCATGGGAGACGGATGCCAGTTCGTGGGACTACGACGACTTCAACGACACGGAGGACATCGAGAAACTCGCCTCGGTCGCCAAGCGGCACGCGGACGAGTCGGTCCGCTCGGCCGGCGGGAGCATCGACAACCTGCCGATGGTCTTCGACTACGGCGAATACAGCTCCGCCGTCGCCCCGATCGCCTGGAGGTGCTGACCATGACGAACCCGGACGACCAGAGCGACCAGGCCCAGGCACAGGGGCCGATGGACCCGCAGGGACAGAACCCACCCCGGGACCAGGCGGGTGGCCCGCCACAGAGCGGCTGGGCGGCGATGAAGAACGCGCCCGGGCCCGGATCTCCGGGTGGGCCCGGGTTCCCGGGCGGCCCACCACAGCCGCAGCCGCAGGGCGGGTGGAACGCTCCGCCGCAGGGTGGCTGGAACAGCCCGCCGCAGGGTGGCTGGAACAGCCCGCCGCAGGGTGGCTGGAACGGCCCGCCGCAGCCCGGACCGGGCTTCCAGGGCGCACCGGGCCCGGGGTCGCCGTGGTCCAAGCTGACCCCGCGGCTCGTCGACGCGATCGGGGGAGGGGTGGGGCTCCTCGTCCTGGCCGCCCTCGCGTTCGGGACGTCGGAGTCCAGGATCCCGGGATTCCTCGTGCTCCTGCTCGCCGTGGTCTTCGTCCTCGTCGAGCTGTCCGACGTGGACCTGTTCTCGGATGTCTCGACCCTGCCCCAGCGGTTCGTCGGCGGGCTGAAGAGCTTCGCCGCGGGACCGGGCGGCACCCCGGCCACCGCCGCCCCCGGCGTGCCCGGGGCCCCGGCCGCCGCGC
>DUTZ01000334.1 GCA_012841845.1 Actinomycetales bacterium
AGCACGAGCACGCTCACGAGCAGCAGGAACGAGAGCCACACGGGCACCAGGCGCAGGGTCTCCCAGGCGCCGCGGGCGGCCTTGAGGCGGGCCGGGGGCTGGTAGGTGCGCGCGTCGCCGTCGGAGGTGGCGACGGCCCGGGGCAGCTTCTGCGGCGGCGAGCCCAGCCACGAGGTGCCCTTCTTGGCCTTCTGCGGCGCGGAGGACAGGACCGCGACGAGCCCGTGCTTGGGCACCTTGCGGCCGGCGGAGGCGATGCCGGAGTTGCCGAGGAAGGCGCGCTTGCCGATCTGCGCGTGCTCGAGCCGCATCCAGCCGGAGCCCAGTTCGTAGGGGGCGACCATGGTGTCGTCGGCGAGGAAGGCGCCGTCGCGGACCGTGGTGAGCGAGGGGATGAGCAGCACGGTGGAGGCCTCGACGTCCTTGCCGATCCGCGCGCCCAGGGCGCGCAGCCAGGCCGGGGTGAGCATCGAGGCGTACAGCGGGTAGAGCCAGGTGCGGGCGGCGTCCATGAGTCGCTCCGAGCACCAGCCCTGCCACGCGACGCGCGAGTGGACGGGGTGGAAGCCCTCCCGCAGGCCGAGCGAGAGCAGCCGGATGGACACCAGGGTGACGGCCGCGAAGAGCACCAGGGCGAGCAGCGCGCCGGGCAGCGACCACAGCGCCGCGCGCACGACGAGCTCGGCGGACCCGGCGGCGTCGCGGGTGCCCCAGGCCACCACGGCGAGGCCGGCGCCCAGGGCGAGCAGCGGCAGCGCGCCCAGGATCCCGGCGGAGAGCTGGTAGACGACGCTCCACGCGCGGCTGTGCGGGGCGAGCTCGCGCGGCCAGCTGGACCCGCGCTTGCCCCGCTTGAGCGCGGGCGAGCCGGCGTGGCGTTTGCCGGCCTTGACCGACCCCACCACCGCGGAGCCGATCTCGACGTGCGCCCCGCGGCCGACGGTCGCGCCCGGCAGCAGGGTCGAGCGCGCGCCCACCACGGCGTTCTCGCCGATCTCCACGGCGCCGATGTGCACCACGTCGCCGTCGACCCAGTAGCCGGCGAGGTCCACCTCGGGCTCGATCGAGGCGTGGTCGCCCACGGTGAGCAGGCCGGTCACCGGCGGCAGGGTGTGCAGGTCCACGCCGCGGCCGATCCGCGCGCCGAGCAGGCGGGCGAAGGTCACCAGCCACCCGGCGCCGCCGAGGGAGACGGCCCCGGAGGTCTCGACGAGCCGCTCGGCCGCCCAGAGCCGCAGGTGCACGGACCCGGCGCGCGGGTACGTCCCGGGCCGGACGCCCGCCATGAGCGCGCGGCACAGGCCCGCCGTCACCACCATCCGGCCGGCGGGCAGGATGAGCAGCACCGCGAGCACGGCCAGCACCCACCACGACACGGGCCGCGCCCACTGCACGCCCGCCCACGCGGCCACGTTGTTGGCCACGCCCAGCCAGGTGAGCCACTGCAGGCCGGTCACGGTGAGCAGCGGGATCGTCGCGGCCACCTGGAGCAGCTGCGCACCGCGGCCGACGGGCCGGACCTCGCGCGGCTCCACGGAGGCCACGGGCTCGAGCTCGTCGAGGTAGGCGGCGAAGTCGCCGAGGCGGGGCCGGTCGTAGATGTCGCCCACCGTCACGGCGGGGAAGCGCTCGCGGACGGCCACCACGACGTGCGCGGCGGCCAGGGAGCCGCCGCCGAGGGCGAAGAAGTCCTCGTCGACGCCGGAGACGTCGGCCCCGAGCGCCGAGGACCACAGTTCGGCCACCCACGCCTCGGTGCCGTCGAGGTCGGAGTCCGCCGCCGAGGTCTGCGCGAGCGGCCACGGCAGCGCGGCGCGGTCCACCTTGCCGGAGGTGCGGGTGGGCAGGTCGTCCACCAGCGCCAGGCGCGGGACGACGCCGGCGGGCAGGTGCTCGCGCAGGATGCCGGCGGCGTGGCCGAGGTCGAA